>JAQGHK010000130.1 GCA_028288875.1 Phycisphaerales bacterium
GGAAGCTATCGATCGGCGTGAAGCTCTATGACCTGCTCTGCGGGCAGTCGAACCTGGGCCGTTCGGGCACGCTCACTCCGCAGGCGGCGGCGCAGCTCCTGCCGGGCCTGGCGACCGAGGGCCTGACGGGCGCGGTCCGGTATTTCGACGGTCTGTCGAGTGACGCGCGGCTGGTGCTGGACACGCTGCGCTCCGCGTCGCTCGCCGGGGCGACCGTGCTGAACTATGCCGCCGCGTCCGAACCCGAATACGTCGACGGTGAATGGGTCTGCCGGCTGCTCGATGAGGAGACGGGGGAAGCGGGGCGGGTCCAGGCGCGGGTGATCGTGAACGCTGCCGGCGCCTGGGCCGATCGATTCCCACCGAGCCGAGCGGCGCTGCGTCTGACAAAAGGCGTGCACCTGGTCATCGATCGATCGCGGCTGGCGATCCCGGAGGCCGTCGTCATGACCGACGGCGGGCGGATTCTGTTCGCGATTCCCTGGGGCGACCGGGTCATCCTCGGTACGACCGATACGGACTACGCGGGCCCGCTGGAAAATCCGGACTGTACCGCGGAGGACATCAGCTATGTCCTGTCGATCGTCAATCGCACCTTCCCTGCCGCGGCGATCACGCCGGCCGACATGATTAGTGCATGGTCGGGGATTCGTCCGCTAATCGCCGATCCCAACGGCAAACCGTCCGACATCTCCCGTGCCCACCAGATCCGAGAAACCCAGCCCGGCTGGATCGACGTCACCGGCGGTAAGCTCACGACCTATCGGCTGATGGCCGAGCAGACGGTCGATCTAATTCGCCATCGCTTGGCCCGCACGTCGCTCCGCGCCTGCGAGACGGCCGATCACGTATTGCTGCCGCCGGGCGACACGGCGTTCAGCGGCATCGTGCCGCCGGAGGTGTCGCGGGAGGCGGTCCTGCACTACTGCCATCAGGAATGGGCGAGGCATCTCGACGATGTGATGATCCGCCGCGCCGGTTGGCACAACGCACGCCCGGATAGTCTGGCCGTTGCGGAACGCGTGTCGCAGTGGATGGCGGAATCTTATGGATGGTCCGCTATGCAGCTGTCGGCCGAGCACGCTCGGTACCGACACATGACAGAGTCCGTCGCACCGCAGTGGACTCCGCTGCCCGTAGCTCCGGACTAGCGATTGTAATTATGTCACACCCATGATTTAGGGGTTACAGCGTGAGGATCGACCGACGCGGAAATACTTATAGCCGCTATAGGCTTCCTAGTCCTTCAACCATGCTGGCTTACGACGCCCACCTTGGTCGAAGTTAGTGAGTCGCTCGTTCAAATTGAATGCCGCGATCCCCTCAAACAGGGGAAAGGTTCATTCACCGTTCACTTGGAAACGCCCAATAATTGGCGGGAAATCTTGTTTTTTATTGACAGACTATGGTGTGTGAATTATGGTCGAACCGCAAGGGCGGAAAGGCTTGTATCAAGCAGGCCGGGTCGTTCAGTCAGCAAATCGCGGTACGTTTGCTTTTGCCAAACGGGGGCGTTTGGTTCTTAAAACGTCTTTGACTGATGGCCCATATCTGATTTGAAAGGGATGAAAATGCAGACATTCGGAATTCGTTCGGCCGTCCTTCTTGGCGGTTTATTCGTTGGTATCGCTTCGTCAATAACTCAAGCGACTGTTCTTTATGACAGCGGTGGGTTTGAGACGTCGGCCGGTTTCGTGACCGGTCCGGGCGGCGCTGGCGCTTTCCTTGCTGGCCAGACCGGCGGCACCCCGGCTAGCACATGGATTCAGTCGTTCGCCGGTGCCGGTAATGCGCCGTTAGCTGCAATTTACCCGTATGCCGGCGGTATCTCGCCCAACTTTCAGCGCGTTCAGGTCCAGGACAACACGGTGCCTGCCGCCAATGGCGGATTCTTCAACCCTAACTTAGCCAGTACGCCATACACGCCCGGACTGAACCAAGGCATCGCGATCACCTGGACGATGCGCCTTAATAGTGGGCTGAATAACCCTTTCTACGGTATTGTTGCTTATAGCGGCGCTGATGAGGTGGCCCAGTTTGGCGTTAACGGTTCATCGGGTGCCCTCGTGGGCAGCAGCGGCGCCACATTCGCAGGATTCACCGCGGCGGTGAACGCGTTTGTCGATTACGAACTGCTCCTGAACTACACGACCAAAACTTACTCCGTCTATACCTCACCGAATGGCGCTGGGACTTATACGCTCCGTGGGGGCGGTTTGTTTGTCACACCAACAGCTACAGCCTTCACCGATGCGGACATTGCTTCGTTTAGTCTGGCTGGGACCGATCCGTTTTCTGGGTCGGCGGACTTTGACTTCTACAAGGTTGAAACGGTTACCATTCCTGAACCGGCAACGATCAGCGTCTTGACCGCGGCATTTGGTTTGCTTACGGTTCGCCGTCGCAAGTCGGTATAAGTAAAGCGTCTTTGATGCATATTTAAGGGGTCTAACATGGAATCGCAGGCTGAAATGCTTAAAAACAAGGCAATCCGGGTCGCAGCGGTCGCTGCGTGCGTGACTTTGTTCAGCGGCGCAGTGGATTCTGCCGTGGCTGCGCCGAAGAAGGCCGTCATGGTCGATCCCTTCGCCGTAATCGAAGTTTCGGTCGCGCCGTTGGTCGTCGTTGTTGCACCGCCGGTCTTCGTACCCGTCGTTCCGGCGGTGATGACCCCAGGTGGCAATGCTCCTACCAAGGGGCCACCCATCACGGCCAGCCCCGGCGCTCCACCGCCCGCACAGTTCACCGGCGGCGGCTCGCCTGTTCCGCCACCAGCTCCGGTCTTCTAAACCCAGGCGGCCGGCCTTACCGGCCGGCCGACTTTCCCTTCGTCTGGCTGTTCCGTCCGGCTGTTCTTGCCGGTCGTTAGTCGATTTATCCAATTTGAGTTCGGTTCCGCATGTTAGAAGCCCAACGTACCGCTGGCCGATCGCTGGCTAATCGTCGTGCCCATGACGCTGATGTCTACGGCGGTTCCACCGAACCCGCAGAACGCCCGCAGCCCAACGTATTTGCCGTGATCTGGCGTCGACGCTGGATCGTGATTGCATGTGTGATCATCGGACTGATCGTAGGGGCGACCTATTATAATAAGGCCACACCAATCTACAGTAGCGGGTCGGTCGTTTATGTTCAGGACAACGCCCTGAAAATTATGAACGATCCAATGGGTGGCAGTAATCGGTCGCAAAGCTACCTCTTCACTCAATGCCAACTCCTCACATCGACATCCATTCTTAGCGACGCGCTAAAGAACCCAGATGTCGCGCAGGCGAAAACACTGCAGGACGCAACGAACCCCGTCGGTTTGCTCAAAAGCAGCATCACCGCAGCTCCGGATAAGTTTGCCGACTTGATAAATGTGTCGATGGAGTCGACGAGCCCGCAGGATGCGGCCATTCTGGTAAACGCCATCGTTGAGGCGTACATCGATTATCAGGGTCGCCAGCACAAGTCGACCGCGCTCGAAATCGTTCGCATTTTCCAGAAGGAATCGGACCAATATGAGGAATCGCTTCACAAGACCCAACTCGCCATTCTCGCGCTGAAAAAAGAGAACCCGGACCTTACTTTCCAGACTGAACGCGGCAGTATCGTGACCAACAAGTTGGGAGAACTGTCAGACCGGTTGACCCAAGCGCAACTCCGTTCGCTGGACATTAAGACGGCGGCCGCAGAGGCCGAGGTCGTCAAGGACGATCCCGCCGCATTGCGTCGTTTGGTAGACCAGTTCCAATTGGGTGCGGATCAGTCCATTACGCTGGACCCGACCGTATTGGCCAATTATCGCGCGAGTCGTGATCGGCTCACCGATATGCTGGATCGGCTTGGCTCAAAGCACGAACTCGTCAAAACGGCTGAACGGCAAGTGGGCCGCCTGCAGGATGAACTGCAGCAGGCGACGCGCGATACGGCCGCGAATTACGCGGGTCTTCTGAAGCAATCGCTTCGCATCGCCGACGCCCGCGTTGAAGAGCTCCAAGCGGCGTTAAAGGACGCTCGCAATTCAGCGATTTCCCTGAATTTTAAGCAGGCTGAATACGAGCAGCTGAAGAAGGACGAAGAGCGAATCATGCGTTCGCTCGACCTGCTTGATAGTCGGATTAAAGAAATCAACGTTAACGAAGATGTTGGGTCGTTGACGGTGTCCGTCTTGGAAACGGCTAAACCCGGCTCCGTTGTTCGCCCGCTCATGACCAAGGTCATGGGCATGGCGTTGGTGGCAGGGCTGATGTGTGGCGTGGGCCTGGCCATGCTGCGTGACATGATGGACCAGCGCCTGCGCTCGGCGGACGAGATCACTGCGGTGCTGGATCTGCCCATCCTCGGCGTCGTGCCTCACATTGTCTCGAAATCCAAACTTAAAGCCTCCGAAAATGGGCGAATCGTCCATGTGCTTCCACGTTCGAACGTGGCGGAGGCATACCGGACGATTCGGACGGCCGTCAGTTTCGGTGCCGGCGACAGCGTGGCGGCCAAGATCATCCTAATCACCTCGCCTGCTCCCGGCGACGGCAAGAGCACGTGCGCCAGCAATCTGGCGCTCGCCTTTGCACAATCGGGCCGGCGGACGTTGCTGATCGACGCCGACTGCCGTCGGCCAACCCAAGATCGCATTTATGGCACGAAGAATGTGGTCGGCTTATCGGACGTGCTGTCCGGACAGGCTGATCTTAAGACGGCAATTCAGCATACTGAGTCCGAAAAGTTGCACGTCCTCACCAGCGGCGCTATTCCGCCCAACCCGGCAGAGCTGCTCGACAGTCAGGCCCTAATCGAACTTCTCTCCCGCGTGGCTGCCGACTACGACCAGGTGCTGATCGACTCACCGCCAGTTGTGCCGGTGACCGATGCCCGCATCCTCGCGGCGTCGTGTGATGCAGCGATCATCGTGCTGCGGGCCGACCGCTCGACCCGTCGGCTGGCGGAACACGCCCGCGATTCGCTCGCGTCCGTTGGCGCGAATCTCATTGGCGTCATCGTCAACGACGTCCCACGCGGCAAGAGCGGATCGGGCTACGATTACTACTACGGTTATGGCCAGTACGGTTATCGCTCTGCGTCGAATGGGCGTATCGCCGTTAATGGCAACCATGCCGAGAATGGCTCACTGGCCGTTGCGTCATCGCAGACGATTGACGGTTGATCGGCCTTAATTGATATCGATGACGGCAGACGTGCTTCATTTCAGGCAGTCTCAGACGCAGCGGTTGGCGCGCTTCGGCGTGAACGCTTCGGTGGACATGCATTGTCATTGCTTGCCGGGCATCGACGACGGCCCGCCAACGCTGGCTGACGCAATCACGCTCTGTCGTGCTCTCGTGGAAGACGGCATCACGGCCGTCATTGCGACGCCGCACCAGCTCGGCCCATACGAGGACGTAAAGGCGTCGGGCATCCGTGCCGCAGTCGCCGCGCTACAGACCCAATTGGCCGCGCTAGGCATCCCGTTGACCATCGCCTGCGGGGCGGAGATCCGCGCTGACGAGCGCCTTCTGCATCTGCTGGCAGCGGGCGAACTACTGACACTTGGCGATGGCCACGCGTACGCTTTGATCGAACTCCCGCACAGCACCATGCTGGATTTGCGATCCATGATCGACGCTTTGGTCGCTCAAGGGATCACGCCGATCATCTCGCACCCGGAACGACACGGGCCGATTTCGCGCGACGTACAGTTGCTCGCACCATGGATCCAGCGTGGCGCGATCCTTCAGGTGACGGCCGCCAGCCTAACCGGGGTTTTCGGACCAATTGTGAAGCGATCTGCTTGGGAGCTTATGAACGCGGGCTGGGTGTCGCTGGTGGCATCTGATGCCCATGACGTCGCCGCCCGCGGGCCGTCCATGACGGCCGCGATTGAGGCCATCGCGGCGACGACCGGGCACGCGCTTGCGCGTCGCGTCTGCCTTCAGCATCCGCAGGCCGTTCTGGAAGGCAAGCCACTTGTTCGCCCACGCGTCGCCATGGTGCAGAGGCGAGGTCGATCGTGATCGAGGCCCGTCCATTCGACGACACGATTGCCAACACGCCGTTCGACAGCGCGATCGAAGTGTTGATGGCGGTGATGCTCCTGTTTCTACCGCTCGCGTTTGGCGGCATTGAGGCGTGGAGCCGCGAGATCTGGTACGCCTTGATCGCAGCGATGGGGTTGTCTCTGCTGCTAAAGCAACTCGCCTATCGCCGCGCTCCGTTGATCTGGTCATGGGCCTACCTGCCAATTGCGTTGTTCCTTGGCCTGCTGATTGTTCAACTCGTTCCGCTCCCGCGTGGCCTGCTCCAGACGTTGTCGCCCGCAACTGTCTCGACCAAGAGTGAATTGCTCGCGGATGTAGCCGGGGCTTCGAATTGGTACGCCCTGACATTTAACCGATTCACCACGTTGCAGCAGGCGCAGATGGTGCTGGCGGTGTCGACGTTGTTTGTCGTCGTGCTGCACGTATACCGCGCGCCGGCCCGACTGCGACGGCTATTGATGACGGTGATGGGCGTCGGCTTCATTGTGGCGTGGTTGGCAGCGTATCAGGACGCAACCGCGGCGACGCTGATCTATGGCATCGTCCCGATTGGCCATAAAAACGCCGGTCCGTTTCTGAATTACAGCCAGTTCTCGCAGTTCATGAACATGTCCGTCGGTGCGGCCGTCGGGTTGCTGCTGATGACGGTGTCCGAATGGCTGGCGGCCGACTCTGACCCGCGGCAGATCGTTGACGAGCTAAAGCGCCCACACCATTTTTTCATGTGGCCGGCGCTGGTGTTGTGCGTCCTTGGACCAATCGTGGTGTTCTGGTCGATGTCGCGAATGGGCATGATCTCCATGCTCGTGGCTGGGGCGGCCACGGCAGCCATGCTGGGCTGGCGATCGGGGCGGCAGTCAGGCCGTCATCCGGGCGGACTCTTTCTGACGATCTGCCTCGGCCTCGCCGTGTTGGCGCTGTTGATGCTGATCGGATTTGACGTCGTCTACGACCGGCTGGCGACGTTACGCCATTCGGAACAATCGACCGCCGGCCGCTGGCAGATTTTGAAGGACCTGACCGAACTGTACGCGAAATTTCCGCTGTTCGGGGTCGGCTTGGGCACGCATGAGTTCGTGTTCCCGATGTTCAGCCATCAAACCGGGGCGGGGCTGTTCACGCACGCGGAAAATGAATATGCGCAGCTGCTGGAAGAGTGTGGCGGCCTCGGACTTCTATTGGCGTTAACGTTCACGGGACTCGTAGCAGCCGCTTACTTTCGGTCGGTGTGGAAGCCGCGCCATCCGCAACAGTTCGCGGCCTTCGGCCTTGGGTTCGGCCTGGTCGCCATTCACATTCATAGCTTCAGTGATTTCGGCCAGCACACGCCGGCTGATGCTTCGCTGACGGCGATCTTCAGCGCCCTGCTGATCAACATCGCTGCGTCCGTACGGAAGGCGCGGCCGATCCGATCGGAAAGCGCGGGCATTGCGTCGCTGCTGATGCGTGGGGCGACTGCCTTCCTGTTTTGCGTGGGCGTCGGCTGGATTCTGTTCGCGGCCGACCGCGGCCGTCGTGCTGAAGCGGCTTTTGTCGCTGCCGAGGCGACCGCTGCCGATTTGGAAAAAGATGGCTGGCGTGGGGACGAGGCAACGTACATTCGTCTGCTCGGCTCCGCGACCACGGCAGCGACACTAGCGCCAGAAAACGTCACTTATCGCCACTGGTTGAACGTCTATCGCTGGCAGTCGATTAGCTACGACGCCACTGATCCGGCCACCCGCCGAATGGAGTTTCGGCCGGAGGCGATGGAGTTCGCGAGGAAGATCGCACAAGAGTTCGACGCGATTCGCCTGTTGTGCCCGACGTTTGGGCCACCCCTGTGTATTGCCGGCCAGATTCGCTCCACCGTGCTGGGGGAGGAATCTGGCGATCAAGACATTCGGACGGCGTTCCGCCTTACGCCGTCCGACCGAACGGTTTGCTACACCTACGGCTGGCTCGCGGTGCGCCACAAGGATTTTGATGCAGCGAAAGTGGCCTTTGACCGTTACCTGATGTTGGGCGGTGCCCGATGGCATGTGGTCGACATGTATCTGCTGGCCGTCCGGCCGGATTTGGCGTTTGAAGTGGCCAAGGTGGACAGGTGGAACTTGGATCGCTTGGCGTACGGACTTCAGGTCGGCTGGCCGAAAGAAGGCGACCTTGTCGCCAAATGTCGCGCTGAAAGCCAGGGTTTGCTGATCCGTGAATCGGAGGGCGCCCAGGCCGGCCCGGTGCAATGGATGGATCGTGGGCGACTCGAAGAACAGGCCGGCCGCAATAAAGAGGCGGCTCAGTGGTTTCAGAAAGCAGTGGAACAGGATTATGGCCAAGTCGATTGGCGACTGACCCTAGCCCGGGCTCTGGGTGCTGCGGGCGAACGTGACGAAGCGGTGCGGCATTTGAGGATCTGTCTTCGCATTCGCCCCAAGTGGGACGAGGTGGAAAAGTTGCTGGCCGCCTACAGCGGCAGACGGACGGACACGTATCCAGCCGCCCAGTGAACTGAGATTTGTTTGGAAGAGATGCGAGCTATGCTGAAGTTAGAAGACAATCCGGCCCAGCTTCTCCCTACCTTGGCCCGACCAGCGGACGCCAAGGGGGAGTGGTGGGTGGCCCACACCAAGCCGCGAACAGAAAAGGCCTTGGCGTGGGACCTGACCGCTAAGGGTGTTCCCTATTACCTCCCGCTTGCGCGGCGAACAATCGTCTCCGGCGGTCGTCGCCGGACCGCGATGCACCCGTTGTTTCCGTCCTACATCTTTTTCTGCGGCGACGATGTGGCCCGGCTGGCTGTGCTGACGACCAAACGTGTCGTCAACACGCTACCCGTGCGGCAACGTGACGCATTCGTTTCGGAGCTGGAAGCAGTACATTCGGCGCTGTCTGTTAATGGGGACCTGACCATTTACCCGCACGTCGCGGTTGGAAAGCGTTGCCGTGTGGCACGCGGCCCCATGCGGGGCGTCGAGGGCGTCGTGGTCAAAGATAATGATGTCCTGCGAATCGTGCTGCAGGTCTCAATTATTGGACAAGGCGCATCCCTCGAAATAAGTGCGGCAGATCTTGAAGATGCGAATTGACATTGTTGGTTTTCAGTCCATGATGAAGCGTCGCACTTCCGGGGACGCAGATTCATTTCGTACAACACGAAAGGGGGAAAAATGGCATTAGGAAACTTAGGTGCTGCGCTGTTTGCTTCCTCCGCGGCAGTGGGGCTTGTTTTGACCCCCGTCGGCATCGTGATTGCACGCTCGGTCGGGCTCGTCGATAAGCCCAGCGTCCGCAAAGTACACAAAAAGCCCGTTCCGCGGGTCGGCGGGGTCGCCATTGTCCTAGCGACGATCCTACCCCTGCTGGTAGTGGCATTCTTCTACTCGACGAAACTCGGCCTCACGCAATTCCAGCCGGCGGCAACATTGTTGGCGGGTGCTGTTTCTCTGGCCGTGGTCGGCGTGCTCGACGACTTTTTTGAGATTCCGAGCAAATACAAGCTACTGGCGATGCTGGTTGCCTCGGCCGCGTTCTGCGGCGCGGGCGGGGCGGTTGACTCGGTTGTAGTTCGCGGCGTGCATCTCCTTGACCTCGGCTATGCCGGTTGGCCGGTGACGATGCTCTGGATCGCGCTGGTGACAGTCAGTATCAACTTCATTGACGGACTCGACGGTCTGGCGGGAGGCATATCGCTCATTGCCTGCGCCGTTTTGGCGGCAGGTGCGGCTGCGGGCGGCGACGTTCAGGGCGTGTTAATCGGGCTGTCGCTGGCCGGAGCTCTCTCAGCCTTCCTGGTGTTCAACAGCTACCCCGCCCGTGTGTTCATGGGTGACTGCGGGAGCATGTTCATCGGCTTTACGCTTGCCGGGACGTGCGCCCTGATCTCGCCAAAGGTCGGCACCGCTCGGGCATTTCTGCTGCCGGCCATGGCACTTTCCATTCCGCTTCTGGACACGCTATTCACCATGGTACGGCGCGGCATCCTGCAGCGTCGCTCGCTGTTCGCCGCCGAGCGTGGGCACGTTCACCACCGCCTATTAGATACCGGTCTGGCCCATTATCATGTCGTCTGGATCCTTTACCTGTTCACGCTGGCGGCCGCCGTTGTGGCGGGGATTTGCATCCTCGGCGGAATATTGACGACGCTGACCGCGGCCTTGGCTTACTTCGTAGGCCTTGGCCTTTTGTTCCGGACGGCCGGATCAGTGCGTGCTCGCGACACTTTGTCAGCGGTCCGACGCAACCGTGCGTTGGGACGGGAAGCCAAGCGTTACCAGTCTGCTTTTTACGATCTCGAACTGCGATTCCGTGAGGCAAAAGATTTTACGGCATGGTGGGAAACGGTCTGTCGCGCCGGGGAAATGCTGGATTTCGGCAAGATCGATCTTCCACTTATCCGCCGCGATGGCAGCGAAACAATGATGCGTTGGCGCCGCGACGCCGAAGTGCTTGCCGACGCCAGCTCGATCATTGCAGAAGTGCCGATCCCACAGCGGCGGTCCGATGTCACACTACGTGCGACGATCGAAGTCCTCGTCACCGAATTTCTGGAAAGTGGCGGCCAGCGTGTGGCTCTGTTCTCCCGTCTGATGGGCGAGTTCGGCCTGAATCAGATCAAATATAAGTCGACCCGCTCATCCCCGCAGGACCCGTCAGCTGTTCCCGAGGACCTTCTTCCCCCGGTCCCCGCGGAGCCCGGCCCGCTGCCCGAACTTCGCGTCGCGATCGTCCATGACTTTCTGTACACCTACGCCGGTGCGGAACGCGTGCTTGAACAGATGCTGCAGGTCTTCCCGCAAGCCGGCCTGTTCAGCTTGTTTGATTTCCTGCCCGAGGGCGAACGCGGGTTTATCGGCAATCGCACCGTCCAGACCAGCTTCCTGCAGCGCCTCCCGATGGCCCGTCGCAAGCACCGCGCATTCCTTCCCCTGATGCCGCTGGCGATCGAGCAGCTTGATGTCAGTCAGTATGACCTCGTGCTTTCGAGTTCCTACGTCGCTGCCAAAGGCGTGATCACACGGCCGGACCAACTGCACGTCTGCTATTGCCATACACCGGTCCGTTTTGCCTGGGATTTGCAGAATCGGTACCTCGACCAAGTGAAGCTTTCCCGCGGCTTCCGGTCGTTCGCAGTGAAGCTCATCCTCCACTACATCCGGAACTGGGACGTCCGCTCGGCCAACTGTGTGGATCATTTCCTCACGAACAGTGACTTCGTCGGCCGGCGAATTAAGAAGGTATATCGACGGGAATCGAAGACCGTCTATCCGCCCGTGGACACAGATTTCTTCTCGTTCCTTGAAAAAAAGGAAGATTATTACCTGACGGCGTCCCGAATGGTGCCGTA
>JAQGHK010000134.1 GCA_028288875.1 Phycisphaerales bacterium
GTGAACAAGGCGTATCAGCAGATCGTAAAAACCGGCGAGGTGACACTCTTCAAAAGCGACCGACCCGACTACCGCGATGGCGAACAGATGCGCGACTTCGTGTATGTCAAAGACGCTGTCGACGTGACCCTCTGGTTCGCCCAAACGCCCGCCGCTCCTGGCGGTCTATACAACTGCGGCACCGCACAGGCCCGCACCTGGGTCGACCTGGCCAACGCCACATTCGCCGCGATGGACCGCAACCCGAGCATCCGTTTCGTCGACATGCCCGAAAGCCTGAAGGGGAAGTACCAGTACTTCACCCAGGCCGACGCCACAAAGCTGAAGGCGGCCGGCTACACCAAGCCGTTCCGCACGCTGGAAGAGGCCGTGAAGGACTACGTCGATACGTATCTCAAGCCGACCTTCGGGGCCTGATCCGATGGACCTGTCGCCTTCACTCGCTCATGCGGCGGCGCTGCGGTCGATCAAGCCGAAGCTGGCCTACGCCGGCCAACCGCTTCGGCCATGGCAGCGGAAGGTGCGGTCGGCGTTGCGCGACCTGCTGAAGCTCGACGTCATCACGCCCGCGCCGCTGCGGCCGAAGTCGATCTGGAAGCGGCCGCACGCACTCGGCACAATTGAGAAGATCGCCTTCACGGCGGAGAAGGGGGCTGATGTTGTCGCCTACTGGTGCACGCCGCACGAAACGCCGGCCGCCACGTTCATCTGCCTGCAGGGCCATGGCAGCGGCATCTATACGTCGCTCGGCCTGGCCGACGATGAGCAGACGCCCGTCGCTGACACGCACAATCTGTTCTTCGCCGAACATTGCCTGAAGCGCAACATCGCCGCGCTCTGCGTCGAGCAGCGTTCCTTTGGCTTGCGCCGCGAACTCGTCCAAAAGCGTCGCAGCGACCGCAGTTGCCGCGAGGCCGTCGTGCGCGGCCTGACCATCGGCCGGGTGCTCAACGGCGAGCGCGTGTTCGATGTGATGCGGGCAATCGACTGGCTGGAGCAGCGCAAAGGTGTTGAGCTCACCCGCCTCGGCATCCTCGGCCACAGCAGCGGCGGCATGACGGCGATGTACGCGGCCGCGCTCGACGAACGACTTAAGCTTGCCATGCTTTCCTGCAGCGTCGCCCGCTTCGCCGATTCGATCATTACCATCGGCCACTGCGAGTGCAACGCCGTGCCCGGCATCTACACGCAGCTTGAAATGGCCGACATCCTCGCCGCCATCGCGCCGCGGCCACTAGTCATCGTAAATGGCCGCGAAGACCCGATTTTCCCGCTCGCGAGCGCGAGGAAGGTGTTTGGCACCGTTCGCCGCGCGTACACGGCCGCAGGCGTGAAAGCTGACGTGCGCCTCATCGAAGGCGACGGCGGCCACCGCTATTTTGAAGACGCCGGCTGGGCCGCGATGCTGCCGCTGATCCGATCGACGCTAAACTAAGCCCGTGCCGAAGCGTCCGCGCCTAGTCGTCATCGGGTCGATCAACACCGACCTCGTCCAGCCGTCGCCGCGCCTGCCGTTGCCGGGCGAAACGATGCACGGCGGCGACCTCACCGTCGTCCCTGGCGGCAAAGGCGCGAATCAGGCCGTCGCCGCCGCCCGCCTTGGGGCCGATGTCGCCATGGTCGGCCGAGTGGGGCGAGACACGTTTGGCGAAGCGCTTCGTGATGGACTGGCCGCTGAAGGCATCGACGTCCGTCATGTTCACTTCACGCCTGGCGCGAGCGGCACGGCCGTCATTCTCGTTCAACCCAGTGGCGAAAACTCGATCGTCCTCTCGCCCGGCGCGAATGCTAAGGTCACGCCGGCGGATGTCGATCGCGCCCGAACGCTGATCCGCGCCGCCGACGCCGTGCTGCTGCAATTGGAAATCCCGCCCGCCACGGTTCGGCACGCCATCAAGCTCTGCCGCGCCCTCGGCGTGACCGTCTTTCTCGATCCGGCCCCGCCGCTGGCGATGGCGGGCAAGGCGAAGAAAGTGCCGCGCTGGCTGTTCGACGCCGACGTGCTGAGCCCCAATGAGCACGAAGCCCGCGCGCTGCTGGCCGTGCGCGCGAGCAAGCGTCCGATGAAGGATGCCGCCGTTGCCGTGGCGCTCGCCCGAGCGGGCGCCGCCGACGTCGTGCTGAAGCTCGGCGGCCGCGGGGCGATGCACGCTGACGCGTCGCACGTCGTCACGCACACGCCGGCCATGAAGATCAAACCCGTCGACACAACGGCCGCCGGCGATGCGTTCACCGCGGCGCTGGCGGTCGCCCGCGCCGAGGGCCAAAACTGGGCGGATGCGCAACGCTTCGCCAACGCGGCCGGCGCGGTCACGTGTCTGACGCATGGTGCACAGCCATCACTGCCGACACGCCGCGCCGTCAATCAATTTCTTCGCAGCTGAATCCGCTCTAAAGCAACTGGCGAAAGTGAATCACCGCCGACTGCGCGACCCTTGTCCAGAACGTCCGGCGTTCCCATTCAGTTTGCTCGATCTGCCGGGCGAATTTTTTGTCGTGGTCGAACAGCTTGTCGAGCTCTGTTGCGAACGCCGCGCTGCGAATGACTGCCGAGATTTCGCAATTGAATTCGATGCTGCGGTAATCCAGGTTGGTCGAGCCGATGATCGACACGTCATCCACCAGCAGCGTCTTAGCGTGCAGGATGACGAACTGCCGTTCATACACATGCACGCCGCCGGTGAACAAACGGTTGTAGAAGGCGCGGGCGGCCGTGACCATGACGGGCAGATCGCTCTTGGCGCCGAGCATGAGTTCGACTTTGACGCCGCGATTGGCCGCATCGCAGAGAACGGTGATCAACTCGTCATCTGGTGCAAAATACGCCATCGTCATTCGCACGCGCCGCTGGGCCGACCGGATCAGGCCGTACAGCAGTTGCCGCAGCGGGCTGGCCAGTGTGGGGACGGTGGCGATGACGCCCATCGCGTTGTCGTGCAGCAACTCTGTCCCGTCCGGCCGCTGTCGTGCACGGCCGATGCGATGGCCTTTAGCGCTGCGCGGCACGTTCACGCCGCCGTTGTAGAGCGCGCGGGTGATCGGCCCGCCCTTGTGGACGTAAGTCCAAGTGCGGGAAAAGCTCGCCAGAAAGAATTTCGCCGACGGCCCGTGAATGCTTAGCCCGGTATCGCGCCAGAGCTGCACAGGTTTGAGATCATTGGGCGCGACCCAGTTGCCCGCGTACGCGTCGGCGATATTCAGCCCGCCGGTGCCGGCATAATGATCATCCACTACGACCAGCTTGCGGTGATCGCGATTGAACGGCCGCCAGGAAAATTCGCATTCCCACGGCCGGATCGGGTGAAACTCTGCCACACGCACGCCGGCCTTGCGCATGCGGTCGAACATCACGCGGTCATTCCCGCCAAGCGTGCCGAAGCTGTCGTAAACGACATACACACGCACGCCGGCGGTCGCCCGCTCGATCAAAGCATCGGCGAACGCGCGGCCGGTGGCGTCATTGGCCCACGTGTAGAATTCAAAGCAGATGCGGAACTTTGCCGTCTTAATGGCGTTCAGAGCAGATCGCAGCGCTTCGCCATCTTTCAGCAGGCGGATTTTGGTGCCGTCTTCCAAAATCACTGGATGCGGCGGCGCCCAGCCATCGTCCGCATGGCCGATGCCTAAGTTCAGGCCCACGTCGTTGCGTTTCAGCAGCTTCCGCAACAGCCGACGCGGCCCGCGCGGGTGCGGGCCTTGCGTGCGGTTGAAGAGGCGGTTCCTGGGCTTCTCAGACATAAGCGTGGGGAATGATAGCGGCGTGGTGGCCGCCGGTGTAAACCCGCGGCCAAATGCACTCGTTCCGCTTGGCGACCGTTTCCCTATACTCCGTTCATGACTCCGACTCGCCAAACCGTATTGGAAGCCCTCGCCCGCGTCGTCGATCCTGAATTGCACAAGGACATCGTCACCCTCAACTGGGTGAAGGACGTCACCGTGGCCGAGCAGGACGTCGTGGTGACGCTGGAAGTCCCGGCCGCCGCGATGGTGGTGAAAGACTCCATCGAGCGTGCTGCGCGCCAAGCGATCGGCGCGACCGGCGCGCAGCGCGTCGACATCAACTTCCTCGGCGCCCGCACCGGCGGCCCCGCGGCAGCGGCCCAGCCGCCGAAGAATCTGCCGCAGGTAAAAAATGTGGTCGCCGTCGGCGCCGGCAAGGGCGGCGTCGGCAAGAGCACGATGGCCGTCAATATCGCCGTCGGCCTGCACCGCCGCGGCTATAAAGTCGGCCTGATGGATGGCGATATCTACGGCCCCAGCATCCCGACGCTGCTGGGCATCCGCGGCGTGGTGTCGACCGCGCAGAACAACAAAATCCTCCCGCACCACGTCCACGGCATCCACGCGATCACCATCGGCAGCCTCGTCGAACAGGACAAGCCGCTCATCTGGCGCGGCCCGATGGCGCACGGCGCATTCAAGCAACTGCTCGTCGACAACACACTCTGGCCGGAACTGGATTACATGATCGTCGACTTGCCACCCGGCACCGGCGACGTGCCGCTCACACTCTGCCAGCTGCTCGGCATCACTGGCGCGGTGATCGTCGCGACGCCGCAGCAGGTCGCGCTCGATGACGCCATCCGCGCCGTGAAAATGTTCCAGCAGCTCGGCGCGCCGATCCTCGGCATGGTCGAAAACATGGCCGGCGACATCTTCGGCCACGGCGGCACGGAAAAAACCGCTGCCGATCTTGAGCTGCCGTTCCTTGGGCGGCTGGAGTTGTACAAATCCC
>JAQGHK010000211.1 GCA_028288875.1 Phycisphaerales bacterium
GAAAGAGCCGCCGAGTTTTGATAAGCAGTTCGTCCGCGACTGGCTGAGCCGCCAGCAATGGGACAAGCAGCCGCCGGCGCCGGCGTTGCCGGCGGACGTGGTCGATGGAACGCGGAAGCGCTACATCGAAGCGTTTGAGAAGCTCACCGGACGCAGTTGGTGAGCGCGTAGGTTGTTCTAAATAATGACGCCACGGCGCAAGCCGTGGCGTCATTATTGTCCTTACGCTGCGGCTTTTGCGGTCGACGGGGCAACGCTTAGCACGTTCGCCATCGACATGCTCTTGCCGCTGTCGAGCGAAAGCGATAGGTCGCCGTCGACGACTTTCACGCTGGTGACGATGCCGTCCATGTCGCTGCCGTCGGTGTCTTTACCGGTGACGTTCTTCCCGATCAGCGCGGCCGCATTGGAGATGCTGTTCTGCATCGTCATCGTCTTGAGCGACGTTTGCATGTCCGTCGAGCTTTGCAGCGAGCCGATCTGCGACATCTGGGCCAGCAGGTCCGAACTCTTGGTGGGCTCGGTCGGGTCCTGGTTCTGAAGCTGCGTCAGCATCATCTGGATGAAGTCGGTCGCTTCCAGCTTCTTCTTGGTGCTCGCCGTCGTGCTCGTGGCATTGGCGACGCTGGTCGCGGCACTATTGATTGTGTTCGTAATGCTCATGGGTTTCCTTGATTAAGCAACGAGATCCAATGGATCGCCGTTGCCACTGAGTTTGGCCCACATGCGGGCCAGCATTTCTCGACGCTGTTGTTCCTGGCGGGCGGACTGTTCCTGCCCGGTTTCACGGCTGGAGTGGCGCTCGCCGCTTTCGCCTTGCTGATTCGATCCCGAGGATTGCTCCGAAGGAGCGGCCTGTTTCACCTGAATATGGTCAACGGAGACGCCGGTCGATTCCAACTGCGTTTTCAACTGCGAAAGATTGTGGCTGAGCAGCCGCGTGGCGTCGTCGTTGTTCGTTTGGAACGACGCGCTCATCACGCCGTCGTCGAAGCTGATCTGCACGTTGATCGCACCGAGGCTCGGCGGATCCAGCCGGATCTGCATCGTGCCGCCCTTGGTGAGCAGTTCACCGCGGACGCTGGTGACGATGTGATCGACGTTGTTCTCGGCGACGGTCTTAGGGGCGACGTCCGACGTCGCTTGCTGCACGGCCGGCAGCGCCGCGTGGGCAGCGGCCTTGTCGTGCGGCATCGCGGCCTGCAGTGCGGCGAGCGGGTCGGCGGTTTCGCTATCGGCCGGCTTGGCCGTGGCTTTTTCGAAGTCGGGCGGCAACTGAAACGCGGCGGCGGCGGCCTCGTCGGGATCGACGGCCGCTTGTTCGGCGACGGCCTTGAGCGTGGGGCGATGCTCGCCCTCTAGGGGCGCGGGCGAGTCGCCGAGTGCTGGGCCGGTGGCCTGTGGCGTCGCGGCGGTCTTAGCGGTTGCGGCGACGGATGCCGTCGCGGTGTTTGCGGCAGCGGTGGCGGTGTCACTGGTCGGCTTTGCCTCTCCGGACGTATCGGCGGTGGGCACCGGGGCCGCGTTGATCTGTGCGGCTAATGCGGCCGGGTTGGGGATCGCCTGACTTTCCGCGGCGGGCTGCTGATCGTCGGACGGTTTTTCTGCTTTTTCCTGCTTAGGTTCGACGGCAACATCGGTCTCGACCGGCGTTGCGGCCGTCGCGTCGGCGGGCTTCGCCGCGACTGTGGCGTCGGTTGCCCCTTCGGCATCGGCGTCTTGCGCCTCGTCGTCGTGTTCGGCGGTTTTTTTCGGTAGGCCGGCTTTTTTGACGGGCTTGGCGGCCTGCGTGGAGTCGGTGGTCGTCTCCTCGTGTGCGGCCTCGGTTTCGTCAGGCGCGTCGTCTGACTTGGTCGATTCGTCGGCTTGGGCGGCGTCGGCTTTCGGCTTCGCGGCCTTGGACTTGTCGGTTTTGGCTGATTCCGTTTTGCCGTGCCGCGCGGTGGTATCGGCCTTGGGCTGCGGCTTCGCCTGCTCGCGGCGGCTGGCCAGCACGTCGTCGAAACGGCGCGTCGGCTTAGGCGCGGGAACGGCTGCGGCGGCGATGGATTTCTGGGCGGGACGAACGAGGTCCACAACACTTGCTGCCATACTTCATTCGGCTTTCGCCTGGGCGAGCCGCATCTTTTCCAAGAGCGACTGCGCGCGACTGGTTTCTGCTGGCGTCTTGAACTCCTTCAACACGCTGCCGGCTCGGGCGGCATCCATCGCTTGCAAGTACCGTACCACCGTGTCGTCATCCAGACTGTTGAAGAGCGCCTTCACCTGTTTGACGGGCAGCGTGCCATAGAGTTCGAGGGTTTTCTGGAAGCCCGTGTCGGTGGCGAGCTTGGTCTGCTCGGCCTGCGCCCGTTCGAGCTGCTGCTGCGAAGCGGCCACTTTTTCCTGCTCTTTTTGCAAGTCTTCCTTGGCGGCGGCGACCTGGGCCCGCTGGTCCTCCACCTCCCGCATGCGGCGTTCGACGGTGGCGGCCTGCGCGTCGAGTTCCGTGCGGACCAGGTCTAATTGCTCAGCGGCGGGCTTTCGGCCGGCCTTGGCGAGCAATGCGTCGAGGCGCAACATTGGCGCGTCTTCGGCTGATTCTTGCGTGGTCGGCACGTCGGCGACAGGCTGCGTTGAAGGCGCAGTGGTCGGCGCGCCGACGATGATTTCGCGGATCGCATGAACCTTATCCTTATCCAGCTTTTTCGTCGCGACGAGATACCCCACCCCGCCCGAGACGGCGAGGAAGTTCAGGGCCAGCACGCCGACGATGACGCCGAACAGTTTCTTGATCACGCCGGGCTCCCGCTCAGGTTCGTGTACGCGATTTGCATGCCGGCCTCATCGAGGTTGGAGGTCTCCTTCATGGCCTCGGCTTCGGCCCATCGCTCGCGCTGCTTTTCCTTGAGGGTCTCAATCGCTTTTTTCTCGCGGGCCGCTGAAACCAGCATGGCCTGGGCCTGATCGACGGCGATTTGCGCCTCGGCGATCTTCCGGGCCAGGTCCATCGCCTGCCGTTCCAGCGTCGCCATGAACCGGCGGTGACCACCGATGAAGCTGACATCGATCGGGCCAATCAGGCGCGTCAGCAGATCAGCCTCGGCGGCGCGGCGTTGGTTGTCCATGTGCGTCAGGGCATCCTGCAGCGGCACCAGTGCCTGTCGGGCGACGGCAACCCCACGCTGGGCGAGGTGCTCGGCATTGCTGCGCTGGGTCAGAACGGTCTCAAGATTAAAGCGGAACTGGGCCATGGTTCACCTATCGCGGTCCGGGTTTGGAAGCAGGTTTCGTGCCAGCCGCGGCGGCGGCCTTGGCGGCAAGGGCTTTTTCGATCTGGTCGATCCAGCTGCACAACTGGTCCAGTTGCTTCCCCGCCTCGGCGAGCGTCAGCGGCTGAGTCGATTCCTGTTTGAGAAAGTCGATGATCCGGGGCCGCGCCATCACGGCCGCATCCTGCTCGGCATTGATGCCGGCAACATAGGCCCCGATGCTGACGAGGTCCGCGATCTCGTCGTACGTGGCCAGCAATCCGAGCACGCGCCGGGCCTGCTTCACGCGGGCGGGGTCGCTGACGTCACCGCGGACACGGGAGATGCTTTGCGTCACGTCGATGGCCGGGAAATGGCCCTTCGCGGCGAGTTTGCGGTTCAGCCAGAGATGCCCGTCGCTGATGCCCTTCACGGCATCGGGGATGGGTTCGTTAAAGTCGTCGCCTTCGACCAGCACGGTGTAGAAACCGGTGATCGAGCCGACTTTCGTCTTGCCGGCGCGTTCCATGATCTCGGGCAGCATGGCGAATACGCTTGGCGGGAAACCCTTGGTGGCCGGCGGCTCACGAGCGGCGAGGCCGATTTGGCGCTGGGCCTGGGCCAAGCGGGTGAGCGAGTCCATCAGCAGCAGAACGTTCTTGCCCTGGTCGCGAAAATACTCGCTGATCGCACAGGCGACCTTGGCCGTGCGGACCTTCAAAAGCGGGGTTTCGTCGCTGGTGCAGACGACGATCACGCAGCGGGCCATGCCGCCGGGGCCCATGGAATTTTCGATGAACTCCTGCACCTCACGCCCGCGTTCGCCGATGAGGGCGATCACGCTGATGTCGGCATCGGTGTGCTTGGCGATTTGGCTCATCAGCGTGGATTTGCCCACGCCGGGGCCGCTGAAAATGCCCATGCGTTGGCCCTGCCCGCAGGTGTGCAGGGCGTCGATGGCGCGGATGCTGGTGGTAATCGGCTCGCGGATGTTGACGCGTTCCATCGGCGTGACGGGTTTCGCGTCGATTCGCCGGCTTTCGCCGCGCGGGATCGGGCCTTGGCCGTCGGTCGGCTCGCCGAGTCCGTTGATCACCCGGCCGAGCATGGCGTCGCTGCACCAGACGCGCGGGCTGGCCGTGACGAGTTCGATCCGGTCACCCCGGCTGACGCCGCTGACATTGCTCAGCGACATCAGCAGCGTGCGCTCGCCCTGAAAGCCGATGACTTCGGCCAGGATCGCGTGCCGCATGACGCCGCCCGCGAGGATCTGGCACAGCGAACCGACGGGCAGCGGCAGGTGCGTCGCCTCGATCGTCAGGCCGCTGATGGCCGCGACCTGTCCGGCCACGCCGTAGGGCATGGCCGCTTCGACGGCTTCGAGTTGGGCGGCGAGCATCGACATGGTTTAGGGGTGAGCGACGCCGACGAGTTCGTTAATGAGCCGATCGAGCTGATGGTTCAGGTCTGCATCGATCTCGCCGCCCGCGGCCGTCACGCGACAGCCGCCGGGGGCGATGGATTCGTCCGTCACGATGGTGACCCGCTTGATCTGCGGCCATTGCTGGCCGATGCGGGGAAGCAGTTCGCCGACGAGCGTGTGCTGGTTCGGGTGGATGAACACACGCAAGTCATGCGGGCCATTGATCAGGCGGATGGCGTCCCGCAGATTGGCCTCAATGATGCCCGGATCGATCTCCCCGAGGCGCTTGGTGACTTTGCGCGCGATCGCCAGTGCGAGCGGCATGACTTCGGCTTCGGCCTTTGCGATGATGCGATGGCGTTCGATATCGAACGCCTCTTTCATGGCCGTCAGCGTGGCGAAGGTCTCGTCGAGCTTTGCTTTTTCTTCATCAAACGCGGCCTGCTTGCCGGTCACAGCGCCTTCGATCTTTCCTTGGGCGACGCCTTCGCGCTTCCCGATGGCCAGCCCTTCGGCCCGGGCCTGCTCTTTCATCGCCTCGGCTTCCGCCTGCGCCGCGATCAGCAGTTGTTCAGCCTGCTTGTTGGCCTTGATCAGCATCGAGCGGGCGTGCGCCTCGATGTCGCTCATGCAGAACGTGCTGATCGACGAGGGCGTGTTGGCGGATTTGATCAGAGGCATTGGAATCAGTAGGCAGAGGGCAGACGGCAGAAAGCAGAAATGCGAAAGACTTCGATGACGCGTCTTTGGTTTTTCTGTCGTCCGCCTTCTGCCTTCTGCCGTCTCCTTAAACGATCATTTCCGCACCGCCGCGACCGCCGATGACGATTTCGCCGCTGTCTTCCAGGCGGCGGACGATATCGACGATCTTCTGCTGGGCGCTTTCCACGTCGCTCACACGGACCGGGCCCATGTACTGCATTTCTTCGGTGATCATCTGAGCGGCACGCTCGGACATATTCTTGAGGATCTTGGTCTTGAGTTCTTCGCTGGCCGTCTTCAGGGCCAGGCTGAGCACGTCGTTTTCCACTTCCTTGAGCACGCCTTGGATGCCCTTGTCGTTGACGAGGAGAATGTCCTCGAAGACGAACATGAGCCGGCGGATGCTCTCGACGAGTTCCGGGTCCTCGGCTTCGAGACCTTCCATGATCCCTTTTTCCGTGCTGCGGTCCGCCAGATTGAGCATTTCGGCCACCGTGTCGACGCCGCCGGCCTTTTCGAACGTCTGGCTGACGATGTCGCTGAGCCGATGCTCAAGGCCGCGCTCGACTTCCTTGATCACCTCGGGGTTCGTCTGCTCCATGTTGGCAATGCGCTTCACGACCTCCACCTGCTTGGCCGACGGCAGGCCGACGAGGATTTCGCTGGCCTTCGTAGGATTCAGGTGGGCGAGAATCAGCGCAATCGTCTGAGGGTGTTCGTCCTGAATAAAGGTTAGCAGGTTTTCAGACTCGGCCTTCTGAAGGAACGCGAACGGCGTGGTGGCGACTTGCTGGGTCACCTGCTTGATCATCTTGGCCGCGTCCGACTCGGGCATGCTTTTGAGCAGCAGCGCCTTGGCGTAATCGAGGCCGCCTTCACTGACGTAATTGCTGGCCAAGGCCAAGCCGTAGAACTCTTTAAAAACCGTGTCGCGGTTCGGTGCAGCGATTTCGCCGAGGCTGGCGATCTCGCGGCTGACTTCTTCGATCTGGTCACGCGTCAGGCGCGACATCACGGCGGCGGCTTCGTCCTGGCTGAGCGTCAGCAGCAGGATGGCGGCCTTGCGGACGCCGTTGAGTTCTTTGCTGGATTCTTTCGCCATGCGTTGCCTTAGTCCTGCGAATTAAGCGTGATTCAGCCAGCGCTTGATCAGGTTTGCAGCGACGTCCGGGTTTTCCTTCACCATCGTCCCGACCTGCTCGATGACCTGTTTGGCCTCGATGGCGTCGTCGCTGAGTTCCTGGCCAGTGAGGGTCAGGTTGGCTTCGCCGACCTCGCCGGCGAGTTCGTTCACTGTCAACATGGCTCGGCTGATCGGTTCCTCTTCCGCGGCGGAAGATGAAGGACCGGCCATGGCGACGACCGGCGGCGGCGCACTCTTCTTCACCATCATCGACACCATGAACAGGCTGATGACGGCAAGCGCACCGATGGCGATTTCCTTCGCGCCAAAGCTCGTGTTGACCGGCAGCGTCGCCAGGCCAGAAGCGGCAGTAGCGTCGGCGACGTTCGGGGCAGGGTCAAAGTCAAAGAACGTTTCTACCGTCGCGGCCTTTTCATCCTTGATGTTTGTCGCAGCGATCAGAACCGCCCTGTATTTTTTCTTCCCGGCATCAATGAGCGGCTGAATGTCTGCGTCCGTCGGCCCGGCACTCGCCTTCGGGTTCTTTTCCTTCCACACTTTGCGGAAGAAGCTCTCGGGCAAGAACACGGTAGCCGCTTCCGGCGGGCCGTAGCCGGCGTGCTCTGTCGTCCACCGACGCGTTACGCTGAAGACGTTTTGGTTCTGCAACTCCGTTTTTTCAACGGTGGAACCCTTACCTGACGGCGGACCTGCATCGGGCATGACGCCCATGTTCGCCGTCGCACCCGGCTCGCCGGCCCCGGCACCGGCATTGTTTTCTTCGTTCAAGGTCGTCTGACTCTGAAGCGCGGTGGCGGTGCCCTTGGGGTCGGCTTTCGTTTCGTCGGTGTACGATTCGTTGTTCTTGACGTTGATGGACACGGTCGCCTTAGTGCCGGGGATATTGATCACGTCGAGAATTTTTTTGATGTACCGGTTTTCGCGATTGGCGAGTGCGACCGTCATTTCGTCATTGGTCAGCGGGTTATCTTCACTATTAATGTCGAAGCTCACGCCATTGACGGTGATGCCGACGTCTTTCTCATCCAACCCGGGCTGTGCGCGGGCCACCTGCGTGCGGGCGGCCTCTACCATCTTCCTCACGCTGCCGCTGGCACCGTTGTACGTGATGGAGACGCTGGCGGTCGGCTTCTCACCACTCAGCACGCCGGAGCGGCGTTCGCCGGCGATGATGACCTGGGCGTACTTCACGCCGTCCCACTGGCGGATCATGCGTTCAACGGCTGCCTGGCGCTTCGCCTGCAGCCGCTGAGCGCGGCCGGACTCGCCTTCCATGATATTGAAGCCGGTGTCGGCCACGTCGGCCGACTTGTTGTAGGCGGCGGGCAGCTTGTTGTCGAAGCCGAGATCGGCCATCGCGCTATCGACGTCACCCAGCTTGCCGGCGGCCACCATGACCTGATTGTTCTGGAGTTCGAAGGCAATGCCGCGCTTGCGGAGCGCGCCTTGGACATTGGCCAGCTCTTCAGTGGAGAGCGTGCCTTGAATGGCGGGAACCATCTCGGACGTGCTGGCGAATTTAGACCAATAGAACAGCGTCATCACCATGATGACGAGCAGCGACGCCGTGAGCATCTTCTGCGACGCCGACAGGCCGGCGAGCTGTTGCTGAACTTTGAGTAGCTGCTGCTTGAGTGCTTCCATCGCGATGCCCTCCCTGGCGTTGCGACTAACGAAATGCGGCGGAATCAACTGCCGTCGTTCCCATCCATGGGTACGACTGTCGCATTATGAAGCAGCGATGAAGATTTTCAAATCCAAAAATTGTGCAGGTATTTTTACTCGAGTAAAAATTCGGCATTCCGAGATGCTTTTTTCAACGGGTGGTGGTCTTTACGATGAGGCTCCACCGTCCACAGTCAAAGACTAGATCGGCATGTTTTTTATTTCGTCGTACGCGTCGAGCAGCTTGGTGCGAATGGCGAGTAGCGTCTTGAACGCCGTCTCGCTTTTCTCCATCGCAACAAAGACCCCGGTGACGTCGTCGGTCTTACCCGTGGCCAGATTCTGGACGGCCTTGCTGGCGTCCTGCTGAAGCTGGGCGACCTCGCCGATGTGCTGCTTCAGCGTATCGGCAAAGCTTGGCCCTTCGGGCTCTTCACCGCTGACCGCGGCCGAGCCATTTTTGGCCAGCTGCTGGGCGGCGAGATTGGTGATGCGGTCGATCATCCGGCTGCAAAATCAGGCAAAACTAGGCAATCAGGCGCAATGCCGAGCTGAACATCTGCTTGGCCGTTTCCATCATGGTGATGTTGGCTTCGTACGCCCGGCTGGCTTCGAGCATGTTGACGTATTCCGTCGAAAGATCAACGTTCGGCATCAGCACATTGCCGGTGACCGGATCGGCATCGGGATGGCCTGGATCGTGGCGGATATTGAACGGGCTGGGATCGTCGGCCACTTCCTTGACGTGCACGCCGGGGCCGCCGTTGGCGCCACCGGCCTGGAAGGTGACGAACTTGCGGCGGAACGGGATGTGCTCGCCCTTCTCGTTCTTCGTCGTGTTGATGTTCAGCACGTTCTGCGCGATGGTGTCCATCCGCGTCCGCTGGGCCACCAAACCGCCCGCACCCATGTTCAAAATATCGAACATACCGGCCTACTTTCTTAGCTCACGTGCTCTTTGAGCGCTTCTTGGATCTGGGCGAATTGCTTCCGCATCAACTCGATCATCATGTTGTGCATCAGCGCGTTGTTCGCGTGATCGCTCATCAATTGTTCGACCGACCGGTTGTTGCGGTCATGGAACAGGATGTTTTCATTGGCGTCGGTGGCCTTAAGGGCCTCGTCCGTTTCGCCGTTGGTTCCTGCGCTGCCCGTTGTGCCGGTGTCGACCTGATGCCGAAGGATTTCCTGGAACTTATCTTGCGACAGGTCCTGCGGCGTGTAATTCGGCGTCGACAGATTGACGATGTCGTTGGCCAGGACCCGTTCGCGGGCCTGGGTGAACCGCACCATCTTCTCCAGAAGCGGTACGTTGGCGTCGTTAAAGAGTCGGTCGATCATCTGCACGCCCTTTCCATATCAAACGCCGTGCCTAGGCGGATCTGCCGGAAAAACACGATTCTGCGAACACTTTGCCCGTCAAAGTCTGCGCGAGCCGCGCAAGTTATGCGCCGATCTCTTCGCAGACGCCTTCGTCTTTCCATTTCTTGAGTTTCATCCCCAGCGTCCGCAGGCCAATGCCGAGGCTGGTGGCGGTTTTGACGCGATGGCCTTTGAAACGTTCCAAGGTGCTAAGGATGACGTGGCGTTCGATATCCGCCAGCGGCTGGCCGGCAAGTTCGGCACTGGCGGCTGAAACAGGACCGGAGGCCGATACCGTTGGCATCCGCAGCCATGGCGAGATCGTCACCGCGCGGATCACGGCCGGATCGGGCTCCAGGACCACGGCGCGCTCGACAATATTCTGCAATTCACGCACGTTGCCCGGCCACGGGTATTGCTGAAGCAGCCGCATGGCGTCCGGCTCGACATGGCGGAAGGCGGAGTTATCCCGCTTGGCGATCCGGTGCAGGAAGTGCCGGACCAGCGTCGGCACGTCCTCGGCCCGCTCGCTCAGGCTCGGCAAGTCCATCGGGACGACGTTCAGGCGATAGAACAAGTCTTCCCGGAACCGCCCCTCAGCCACTTCGTCTTCCAGATCACGATTGCTGGTGGCGATGACGCGAACGTCCACGACCTGCGTCGTGCTGCTGCCGACGCGTTCAAAGCAGCTTTCCTGCAGCACGCGAAGGAGCTTAGCCTGAAGGCCGGGCGGGATTTCGGAGATTTCGTCCAGCAGCAGCGTGCCGCCATCCGCCAATTCAAACCGGCCACGACGGAGCTTGTCGGCCCCGGTGAACGCGCCCTTTTCGTGGCCAAACAGTTCCGATTCCAGCAGGTGCTCGCTCAGGGCAGCGCAGTTGACGGCCAGCATTGGCTTGTCGCGACGTTCGCTCGCGGCGTGGATGGCGCGGGCTACGACTTCCTTGCCTGTGCCGCTTTCGCCGCGGATGAGCACTGTGACGCTCGATTTGCCCACAAGTTCGATCTTCTTCTTTACGGCCGTCATCACTTCGCCGTCGCCGATGAGCGGCTTTGGCGCGTTGAGGTCGGCGACGGCACTTTTCAGGACCGCATTTTCCTGCTTCAGGCGGCTGTGTTCGAGGGTGCGCTCGACCAGCATCTTGATCTCGTCGCCTTCAAATGGCTTTTGGATGTAGTCGTAAGCCCCAGCCTTCATGGCATCGACGGCGGTCTGCACGCTGGCGAAGGCGGTCATCAGCACGACCGGCATGTCCGGCCGAATCTTCTTGGCTTCTGCGAGCAGTTCCAGGCCGGTCATCTTCGGCATCTTCAGATCGGTGATGAGCAGATCGAACCGGCCGGCGGCCAAACGAGCCAATGCCTGCGGGCCATCGCCAGCGGCGGTGACTTCGTGATCCGCGCGGGCGAGGTTCGCCGCGAGGCTGTCGCGCATCATTTCCTGGTCGTCACAAACTAAAATGCGGGCCATCCGTGGCTCCCTTCAAAAAGACAACTGCTAAATACGCAGCTCAAACCGGGCGCCGCCTTGCGGGCGGTTGGTGGCGCTGATCGCGCCGCCGTGGGCTTCGACAATTCGGTGCACAATCGACAGGCCGAGGCCGGTGCCGTCATCCTTGGTCGTGAAAAACGGGTTGAAAATGCGGTCGAGCAGGTCGGCGGGGATGCCCGGGCCGTCGTCCTCAATGATGAGCGACATGCGGCCGGCTTCTTCGGTGAGCGTCACGTCCACGTGCTCGCCGCCGGCCTCGATCGCGTTCAGTGTGAGGTTCAGCGCCGCCTGCGTGAGCAGGCGGCCGTCGGCGGTGCGCATCATCGACGCCGGGGCGTGCAGCGTGACGCTGACGCCATGGGCTTGCGCCTTGGCCTGTGCGACATCGACCGCATCGCGAATGAGCTCGGCCATGTCACATTCCTCCAGGTCCGCCCGAATCTCACGAGAAAAATTCAAAACTTGCGACACCAGTGCCTCAAGCCGTTTCACACCCGAAACGATCTTGCGCACCGTGTTCACTGAATCCGGACGATCGGCCACGTCCTGGGCTAACAAAGAGGCATACAACTGAATCCCGCCGAGGGGATTGCGAATTTCATGCGCCAGCCCCGCCGCCATCTCGCCGAGGGCGGCCAGCCGGTTGCGTCGTTCCAGCTCGCGATTCTTCTCGCCAAGCTCGGTCTGGAGCTGAATGACTTTGGTCTTCAGTTCGTCGTGCGAAATCTGCAGGCGGTCGGTCACCTCGGAATACGCGAGGATGATCTGCCCGAGCTCCTCAACGCGCTGGGCCTGGCTGGCAGAAGTTGGCACGGCGGCAGCGGTCATTGCTTAACGTTCAAGCGCGAACCGGACGTTTGCGTATAGGCCGACGCGGCGTAACGCGTATTGACCTGTTTGGCGACACGGTGCTGCTGGATCTGCTTCCCAACGTTCAATTGGCGTTGCTGCAGGAGCAGCACGTCGTCCTGGTCAGCCTGTGTGATCTGCTGGAGCAGTGTTCGAGTTTCAGCGAGCATCGCGGCGGCGGCGGTACGCAATACTGGCGATAGCGCAAGCGACGTGTCGGCCCACGAACGCTTCAACGGCGCGACATCGTCTTCCAGCCTGGCGATGTCGATCAGTAGTGCAGACCGCGTTTGCAGGACTTCGATCAGTTCGTCGGTCTGATTCTCACGGACGTAGGCACGCTGCAAATCAGATAGCTTCTGCAACCGGCGGTAGCACGCCAGTTGCGACTCCAGCGATACGATGATGGGCGGCTTGGGTTCCGACATGCTCACCACATTCCTGATTCGTTGGCCCACTTGAGCCACTGCTCCCAGTATTCCTTCGGCATCGAAAACGATCCGTTGGCAAAGGCTTCCGGCGGAATGCGGCGAAGCACCCACTTGGCCCGCTCATTGGCGGCCTTGGCCTGTTCCGGCTTGCCGAGGCGACACCAAGAATTCACGATCTGAACGTAGGCCGCGAGGGCCGACGGATCGTCTTGGAACCGGAACGCGGCGTTGTCGTACAGCGGGATCGCTTTTTCGTATTCGCCGAGGTCGTACAGACAGTCGGCCCGGTAGAAATGGGCGAGCTTGTCGTACAACTTTTCGGTGTCCGTGCTGGGCAATGAATCGCGATATTTATCGACGACGGCGTCGTACAGCGTCTTGGCCCGGCCCAGGCGATCGCGCTTGGTGTTGGTCAGTTCGCGCGGATCAAATCCCGGATCGGCCGTGCTGGCGGTAGAAAGCTTCGAGCTGAGTTGCTGCGCACTTTTGCGATAGCTGTCGGCCGTCAGGAACAGCACCTGGCCGAAGCGGTCGTCCTTTGGGTAGCGCTTGGCGAATTCATCGAGGCGGACGATCGCCTGCTCGTATCGACCGGCGCGGTAACCGAGTTGCCCGAGCTCGAATAAAGCCTGCTTGTATTCCTCGGACGACGGATCGAGCAGCGGATTGTTATCGATGACCGATTCCAGCGTCGTCTGTGCCTTACCGTAGTAATCCGGTCCCTTCGCCGCGTACGCCATCGCGAGCGGCACAGCGGTCTTACTGGCGGCGAGCGACTTGGGGTACTGCGTCTGGTTCTTCTGGTAGGCGGCGATCGCCTTATCGAATTGGCCGACGGAGCGGTACGCCTGGCCGAGCCGGAGCAGCGCGTCGGGCGCGAGTGGATCGCTGGGGCGTTCGGTCACGAACAGTTCAAGCGATGAGATGGCGGCGGGCGTGTCGCCGGCGCGTTCGTAGAGATCGATGCCGCGCCAGAGCGAATCGGCGTAGGCCTTGTCGTCGGCGAGGGTCTGCTTCTGCGAGTAGATGACGGCCGCATCAGCGGCGCGATGGCGAAGCTCACGCACCTGCTGCGTTCGCTTGATCCGCTCGGCCGGCGCCGCATCGGCCAAGCTGGCTTCGACCTGCGTGGCACGGGTTTCAAACGCTTCTGACAGCCGACCAAAGAATTCGCCGGCCGGCTCTGGGCTGAGCAGTTGCTCGGCGGCCATGAGATCGAGGGCGCCCTTCGCGTTGCCGCGTGAACCCATCCAGCCGCCCGCCTGCCGCAGGCCTGCGACGACATCATCCTTGATGTTCGTCAGTCGGGGCGTGTCGTCCACCTGCTTGGTCAGTGCCGTCAGATCGGCCACCGCACCGTCATCCTCTCGTAACGCGGCCCGGCACATTCCCATGCCAAGCTGGGCGAGCGGAACGCATTTCGATTCCGGAAAATCGGTGAGGATCGTCTTGAAGAAGCTGCGGGCCATGTCGGCCTGGTTGCGGCTTTGATAGATCTTGCCGAGCAGCAGGCAGGCGTCGGCATCCATCGGGTGATTGCCACGGAACTGTTCGCGGGCGATCCGCAGGCTCCGCTCGGCGTCTTCAAACTCGCCGAGGTTGTAGCTGACGTAGCCGGTGCGGTAATTAATCTCGCCTTCCTGCAGCGTGTTGGCCGAGAGCTTCAGGGCCTGGCCGAGCAGGATGCGGGCTTCAACATATTGCTTCAGGTCCGTCAGCACCTGGGCCCGCTCGCCCAGCGCCCAGCACTTTTCCGCATCGGTCAGGCCCGGCGATTTGATGTATTCCTTGAGTTCCGCATCAGCCGATGCGGTATCGGAACCCTGGAGTTCCAGTTCAATCACCTTCTTGGCCAGCCGAAGCGAACGATCCGGATCAAGCGCGGCGGCGTGCTTGTAGTTGTCGAGCGCTTCAGCCGTCTGGCCGAGCGATTCAAACGCCTTGGCGACGCGGCGATACCCGGCGGCATCGAGCGACTGACTGTCCATCAGCGCCTGGCGCGTCTCATAGACGATGCGCGTCTGCAGCGCCGGGATGATGATCTTCTTCTGGTCCTGATACTGCTCGATGCCCTCGGCCATGAGCGCGTGGGAACGGCTTTTCTGGGCGGCGGTGAGCTTGTCGAGCTTGATGATGCTGTTGAGTTGCTCGACGGCGGCCTCGGGGCGTTCGACAGACAGCAGCTTCTTCGCGACATCGAGCCGCTGATCGACCGTCGGCGGCGCCGTCGGGTCCCACAGCAGGTACGTGGCGTAGCCGAACAGGCCAAGCGAGGCGAGCAACAATGGCATCTGCCAGAGTTGAGATAACGAAGAGTGGGACGCGGAGCGCGACGCCATCGCCAAATCCTTTGGCAGGGTCATCGGGGCAAACAGGCAGCCGTCCGTGCATCCTCCATGACGCACCCGTCGATCGGCCGGCGGCAATGTACGCCGCCTCACTTCAAAAGCAAGCAAAATCGGCGCGTCATCCAACGGACGCGCGAGTTTTGCGTATGTCGATCACGATGACAGTCCAAACCCTTGCGATAACGGCCCTTCTGTTCTGTTTCACCGGCTGCGCCGCGGTCGGGGAAAAAACACCTACGACGGAACGCGCGGCCGCGCTGACCAGTCCGGTTCGCATCGTTCTCGTCGGCGACAGCACCGTGACCGACCGTGTCGGCTGGGGCGGCGGCTTCGCCGAACTGGCCGGGCCGGGCGTGAAGGTGATCAATTGCTCGGCCGGCGGACGCAGTTCCAAAAGCTTCCGCGACGAGGGCAAATGGGAGCCGGCCCTGAAGGAAGGCGGCGACTACATGCTGATCCAGTTCGGCCACAACGACCAACCCGGCAAGGGCCCAGAACGGGAAACCGATGCGAAGACCACGTTCAAGGCCAATATGGTCCGTTACGCCAACGAAGCGCGGGCCGCCGGCTTCAA
>JAQGHK010000292.1 GCA_028288875.1 Phycisphaerales bacterium
GGCGGCCTTTCGCGTGAGAGTGGATTTGACTTGCCGTTTGCGCATCATATTGAGCTGGGGGACGCGGCTGGACTGGCACTTGTTTGCCTAGCGGGGTTCATTGCCTGCCCATATCTCGACCTCACGTTCCATCGGGCGCGGCAACTAACAAGTGACAATGACGCAAAGTTCGCGTTTGGCATCGGGTTCGGCGTGTTCTTCGCTTCCATGATTGTGCTGACGCTGTTCTACGCTCAAAGGCTAAGCCGTTTCGACACAAGCGAAGGCAACTTCAGCAACATCGGTTTCTGGCTTCTTGCTACGCACTGGTTAGTGCAAATGACGTACACGGTTCATGTGCATGCGGCTGAACTACAGCGTCAGGCCGAATCGCGTGACGACGCCGGGATGATGCGGTCCGGCCTCGGCTTGTGGCTCGCGATTGCGCTCGCGGCGGGGTTGGGCATGACTTTCGGAGGCGACCACGGCTTCGCCTTTCACGGCCGCTCTTTCGGCGAGGCCGGCTATCGCATTTTCATGTCGTTCTATGGCCTGCTGTTCCCTGCTTATGTGCTGCTGGCCATCGGAGAACGCCGCGTGTCGCTTGTCGCGTGGCTCGGAATCAGCGCAATCGCTTCGCCGTTCTACTGGCTCGCATTTCTCGAAGGCCGGATGCCTTGGGCAATCGCTGGCGTCGGTGTCATTGTCGCTGGTGCCGTATTCGCCCGGCAATTCACACCAGCGGCGACGGTTTCGCCGACCGAATAAAATCGACAACGCGATCGATCACGTTGCGATCATCCAATATGCCATTGTGTGAGCCATGTTGCACCCAAAAGGAGGATCGCCCGATCGGCGCGGCGTCGAAGATGCGCTGGCCCTGGGCGAACGGGATGATCTCATCGTCCGTCCCGTGCACGATCAGCACCGGCCGCGGCCAAAGCTTTCGGACGTCATCCATCGGCCGAACTTCACTCAGATTCACACCGACATGCAGGCTGGCCAGCGGTAGACCGAAACAGCGGACGAGCCAGCTGAAGGGCGGAATAAAGTTGCGATGGGAGACGTCGTTCAGTTCGTCCGGCAGGCTGGAATAGGTGGAGAGCACGGCAACGCCATCGATACGCGGGTCGGCCGCTGCGGCTGCGAGCAAGGCCGCGCCGCCAAGGCTGGCTCCGACTCCGACGATCCGCTGGGACGCTTTCGGGTGTTGTCCCTTGAGCCAGGCGATCGCGCCCAGCACGTCATACTTCTCGCGATAGCCGAATGAACAGAGCTGGCCGCTGCTCTCGCCGTGGGCGCGGAAGTCGATGGCCAAGACACCAATGCCCGCCTCGTGCAGCGCGTCGATCATCCGGAAGAACCCGGCCGTGTTGCCGCCAAGGCCATGGCAGAGCAGGGCGGTCGTTTCAGACGGGTCTGCCGGCGCCACGTACCAAGCCGCCACCCGGCCGCCGTCGCTGGCGGGGAACGTGACGCGCTCGGCATTCGTCTGCAGCGTGACAGGCGGTTCATCGACGACAATCCGCGGCCGATACACCATCACGGCCGCCATCACCCACGGCAGGGCAAAGCCGCCGAACAGGACGAGCCTTAACCCCGCAATGGCGAAAAACCGCCACCGGGCCGGCCACCGGCCGAGCAGCATTTTCGACAGCGATCGCGTGAGCAATGCGTCGACCAGTTTCAGAAACATCATCAAGGCCACGCCGAAATAGATCGCAACGAGCGCCTGAGAGACTGGCAGGCGTCCGCCAATGCCGATCGAATAAATCGCCAGGACCGCCGCCGCCAGCATGATGCCGCTGATCCAGCCGCCCAGGATGAAGCGGCGGCGACGAAGGTTCCCGCGGAACATCACCCCAAGCGTGACGGGCGGCAGCAGAAGATAGATCGCGAACAGGGCGAGCGAGGCGGCCGACAGCATCGCCCGATCATAAACCGGCGGCAGGGCGTTTTGACAGCGGCGGACCGGAACCCTAGATTACGCGGCTCGACTTTGAAAAGGCATATTTGTCATGGCTGAACCGCTCAAAATGATCTACGGCAACGACGCACCGATCTCCCCGCTCAACGGCAAGACCGTCGCCATTCTTGGCTACGGCAGCCAGGGCCACGCTCACGCGCAGAACCTCCGTGAGAGCGGCGTTAAGGTGATCGTTGCCAACCGCAAAGACTCGGCCAATGGCAAGCTCGCCATTGAGCATGGCTTTGATCCGATGAGCGTCGAAGACGCCGTGAAGGCCGCCGACCTGGTCATCCTGACCCTGCCGGACGAAGTGCAGCCGGAAGTGTACGAAAAGAGCATCGTCCCGCATCTGACCAAGGGCAAAACCCTCGGCGTGACGCACGGCTTCAATGTCCACTTCAAGACCATCGTCCCGCCGAAAGACGTGGACGTGATCCTCGTTGCCCCTAAGGGGCCCGGCCACCTGGTCCGTAGCGAATTCGTCAAAGGCGGCGGCGTGCCGTGTCTGGCCTGCGTCGATCAGGATGCCACCGGCAACGCCTGGGCGACCGCTTTAGCTTGGGCCAACGGCGTCGGCGGTGCCCGCAGCGGCATCATCAAGACCACCTTCAAAGATGAATGCGAAACTGACTTGTTCGGTGAGCAGGTCGTCCTCTGCGGCGGCCTGAGCGCGCTGATCAAGGCCGGCTTTGAAACGCTTACCGAAGCCGGCTATCCGCCGGAAATGGCGTACTTCGAGTGCGTCCACGAAGTGAAGCTGATCGTCGATCTGATCTACGCCGGCGGCCTCGATTACATGCGTTACAGCATCAGCAACACCGCCGAGTGGGGCGACCTCATCACCGGCCCGCGCATCATCACCGATGAGACGAAGAAGGAAATGAAGAAGGTCCTGACCGAAATCCAGGACGGCACCTTCGCCAAGAACTTCCGCGCCGAATACGCCGGCGGCATGAAGACCTTCAAGAAGCTCTACGAGGCCGACAACAACCACCCCGTGGAAGTCACCGGCCGCAAGCTTCGCAAGATGATGACCTGGCTGAACGCCAAGGAACCACCGAAGGCTTAGTCCGCTTTCGATCACAGTCCATTTCTTCGACGGCAGGCGAACTTTCGCCTGCCGTCGTTGTTTTGACAGATGGGCCGAAAACCCGTGGCAAAGAAGATTTCACTTGCTCTGTTCAAACGGCAGTGGCATATTCTCCGGCCGTCGACCCTTGTGGGCCGACGATCAGGTTCGCGTGTTTAGAGGTGTTTGAGCCCATGTTTGTCTTTGTCCCAGCGAGTCGCAATCAATCCGTCAGAGCCGGGCTACGCCACGGCTTTCGGTCGATTTGCGCCTTATTAGTTGGGATGGATTCAGCATGGATTTGGAACGTACTTACAACAACACGCGGCTGGAAGCCCGCCGCAAAGAGTTACTGAACGCGCAGCACCTCGCTGCGATTCTCCGCAACAATAAACGTGGCAAACGCAGTGCCGTTGACGACGTCAACGATGCTCTTGATGGCCCGCGCAAAGTCAGCACGCCGCGGGCACGCGCGATTGTTCGCGCCGTTAAAGCGTACGACTGCAGGTGGCGGCCCGACGATCGGTTGTCGCTTTTGCGGTTGTTCCGTGTGATCGCGGAAAACACGCGGCTGCTGGATATCGACAAGGAGTTGCCGGATCGTCTCTACGCCTTGGTGGCGATGGCGGCCGAGTGCAAGCGCTGGATCCGCGATCCGGATTCGTGGGTCTGCCGAACCCATAACGCCGGACGGCAGTTCTCTCAAATCGCGCGGCATCTCTTCGCCCGCTACGACGTGCCGGCATGGTTGGATCAGGCCTGGTTCGACCGCACACGCCGCAAACGCGACCATGGGCGGGCGATGTGGTTCATCTTCGTCGGACAGGGTGGCAACCTGCGTAAAGCAGGCGGCCTGCCGATTGCGATGACGAAGATGATGGCGCACCACGCCATGCAGGCGCCGGTGG
>JAQGHK010000338.1 GCA_028288875.1 Phycisphaerales bacterium
GCTCTTCCGATCTCGTGCGCTGATCCGGTGCGCAGCCCCGTCCTCGAACAGCTGCTCCGCCAAACCCTGGCGAACAACGGCGGCCTGGTCTTTCTGCAGAAGCTCGCGCTGCTCGGCGCGGTGTACGGCCAGGTCGATGTCCTCGTGAAATTCTGCCCCGAGCAGGCCGGCGACGCGCCGACCGACGCGTGTCCGACGCAGTTGCTCGGGACCCAAACCGATTCTCCTTTAGCCGACGCTCCGCCTCGCTCCACTCCAGGCCTGCCCCACGCAGGGCCCGCGCCCGCCGCCGACGCCACCCCGGCCGACGCGGCGGGCGACGATCTCTCACCGCAACCGGGCGCGACCATTCCGTCGCCGGAGACGATCACCCGTCTTGCCCGCATGGTGCGGTTTGAGATCGTCGATCCAACGCGGGCCTTGCCCCTCCTGGAGCCGGAAGATTGCCGGTGCGTCGAAGCGTTCGCCACGGTCTATCAGCTCGATCGCATCACCCCGCCGCCGGCGGCGCGGCCAAAGTGGTGGCAATCGCCCTTTTCACGATCATCCAATACCGACAAAGACAAACGCACGATCATCGAACTCGTCACGCCCACTGCGTGGCAGAAGTATGACGACTATCGCCTGGTCGACAGCGGCCCCAGCACGCTTGGTCGGCTGCCGCTGGTGCACGTGCAGAACACCGCCGACCCGCTGAGCTACGACGGCGTGAGCGACGTCGAGCCGCTCATCCCGCTGCAGGATGAACTGAACACGCGCCTCAGCGACCGCGCGTACCGCATCGCGATGCAGAGCTTCAAGATGTACCTCGGCAAGCACATCGAAAACTTCGTCGACCTGCCCGTCACGCCCGGCCGGATGTGGAGCACGGATAACGCCGACGCCGATGTGATTGAATTCGGCGGCGATAGCGCCTGCCCCAGTGAAGAATCGCACATCGCTGAAGTGCGCGAGGCGCTCGACAAGCTCAGCGGCGTTAGCCCGGTCGCTGCGGGTGCGATCCGCGGGAAGATCGGCAATCTTACCAGCGCGGAGGCGCTGCGGGTCACGATGATGGCGCTGCTCAGCCGCACCGAGCGCAAACGCACCACCTACGGCACGGCGATCGCGCAGCTGTGCGAGTTGACGCTCGCCTGGCTTGATCATGCCGGCTTGCTGGCCACGTTGGCGGACGAGCGCGGCATTCAGATCCATTGGCCGAATCCGATGCCGAGCAATGAGAGCGAACAGCTCGCGCTGGCGAAGGCGAAGGAAAGCCTCGGCATTCCGCGTGAGATCGTCCTTCGCGAGCTTGGCTACGCGGCCGCTCTTGTCCCCTCTCTCGGTACGCCGGGAGAGGGTTAGGGAGAGGGTCTTTATTCCACACGCGAAGACCCTCTCCCTAGCCCTCTCCCGTGAATACACGGGCGAGGGGACCAGAGGCCGTTCGCTTTGTTGTCCCGCCATTCCATTCCTTTTCAGTTTCTCTTTCCAAGGAGCCTGCCATGTCTGAGGAATTGCCTCCCGTTTCATCCCCGCCGCCTTCGGCCAATCCTGCCCCCGTGGCCGCGCCGGATGCGCGGGATCGGCTGCATTCGTTGGCGGACGCGCTGATCCGCAATCGCGATCCGCAGTTGCTGCGGCAGTACCTCACGCTCCGCGGCTGCCTGCGGTGAGCTCGCTTCGTTCATGTTGATTCATTTCTCTTCGTTTTCTGATTCAAGGAGATTGCCATGTCGTTTACGGGAAAGACCACGTATTCCGCCGGGACCACGCTTCCGGAAATTGCTGAGGACGTTGCGGACCTGGTATCGATCAACGCGCCGCATGAAACACCATTGCTCGATGCGCTCGGCGACGCGCCGCGTGTGGCGCGATCCACCGTGCACGAGTGGGTGGAAGATTCGCTTCTGCCGAACTCCGACGCGATCACCGGCGTGGCCAGCAGCAGCTCGGTGACGATCAACGACGGCACGCGGTTCCGTGTTGGCGACCTGGTTCGCTTCGACGGGCTGAGCGATATCGCGCTTGTCAGCGATGTGAGCGCGGAGGAAGGCACGCTGACGCTGGTGCGCGGTTACGGCGGCACGACGCCGGGGACGCTGACCGTTGGGAAGGCCGTTTATGTGATCGGCAACGCGTCGCTGGAAGGCGCCGACGCGCAGACGGCCCGCTACACGCTTCGCCAGCGCCGGCAGAACTACACGCAGATCTTCGCCAGCACCATCAGCGTCAGCGGCAGTGAGCTGGCGGCCAACCAGATCGCGGTGCGGGATGAACTGGCGTGGCAGAAGAATTTGCGCAGCCGCGAGCTGCTGCGCGATCTGGAAAACAGCGTGGTGAACGGCGTGGCCCCGAGCGACACGCCCGAAGGCGGCGATGGCGTCCGCCGATCGATGCGCGGGCTGATTTCGTTCATCGAGCAGAACCAGTTTACCGTCGGCACGGGCGGCTTCCCGGCCGACGCGGCGCTGACGGAAGTCGGCCTGAACCTGGCGCTGCGCGAGGTCTGGAAGCGCAGCAGCGGGCAGATTGATCTGATCGTGGTCGGCGGGCGGGAGAAGCGGGCGATCAATCAGTTTGTCGCCAGCAACCGCCGGTATTTCACCGGCACCAGCGAGTCGTACAAAGACCTGGTCAGCGTCTACGAAAGTGACTTTGGCATCTGCCGGGTGGTGCTCAGCCGTTACGTGCCGACGGGCACGGTGCTGATGCTGGACAGCAGCCGCCTGAGCGTGCTGCCGCTGGCCGGGCGCAGCTTCGCCTACACGCCGCTGGCCCGCACCGGCGACGCCGAGAACGGCCAGCTGCTCGGCGAATACACGCTGGAATGCCGCAACGAATCGGCCCACGGGATTATCCGCGGGTTCACGGCTTAAGACGCTGACAGCGATCGGCTGACGGCTGACGGCTGAAGACAAAGAAGAAGCCCGACGCGCCTCTCTTTCTTCGCCGTTCGCTGTTAGCCGTCAGCCGTTAGCCCTACGGAGCGCCCTTATGCTCGCCCAAGCCCTTCCGAACATTGATTCGCTTTCCAGCCTCGGCGCCGCCGGCCTGATCGGGGCGATGTGGCTGTGGGAGCGACGCCAGTCGACCGAGCGTGAAAAGCAACTGGATGAAGCTCACACCCGCATCCTGGCCGACCGCGTGCAGTTGGACGCGCTGATCGAACTGGTGCAGCACAGCACGGAAACGTTGTCGAAGCTGGCGCTGCAGCAGGACGCCTTGCTGCGGCGGCTGGATAAGCAGGATTGATTGTAATTGATCCATTCACATGAAAGGCGGCACTCGTGTCTCGACTCAGGATTCTTATTCTTCTTTTGTTCACCGGCTGTGCGCCGGTGCTGGATGCGCAGCTTCGGCTGATCGACGTCAGCCGAAAGGGCTTGGCGGATGTGAAGCAGTCGCTGGACCAGCGGCAGACGTTGATTGCGTCGCTTCAAGCGGCCCAGCGATCACAGCTGGACGCGGCGTTCGATCAGGACGTGAACGATCAACCCTCGCTGTCGCCGGCGTGGGTGATTGAATCACGAACGGCGTACGCCGCGGCGATTGAGCAATTCAATCAACAGCGGATCGCCAGCGCCGCCGCGGCCGATGCCGACCGGGCCAATCTGGCGGCCATCGATTCGGCACTGCGGCAGCTCGAAGCCCTCAGCCAGGCCCAGCTCAAACTTAACCTTTTACCGGAGCACTAAGATGACCCAGATCGATTTGAAAACCCAGGTGGCCTCGGCCGTTGCCGTGCGGTGGACCGATTTCGCCGCCAAGCACCCGCACCTGGCGGCGGTGATTGATACCAGTGTGCTGATCGAAGAGGCCGCCGAGAGCCTGGCCAATGATCCGTC
>JAQGHK010000360.1 GCA_028288875.1 Phycisphaerales bacterium
TTACAGTTTGAAGCAGTAGCCAGATCGAATCGAAGGTTTTCCGGGTGCCATGGTTTGGTACGCCAAGCCGTGTCTTGGTCGATGAAGACACGACTTGGCGTACCAAACCGTGGCACCCATTCGCTCACGCCACCGGCATCGCGCCATCCAGCTGATCGCGTAGCGGCGCGACGGCTTGCAGAATCTGCGTCAGCACGCGGATCTGCGTCTGCATTGCGTCGATCGGCACGATCTTGTCGGCTGCGTAGTGTTCCAATACCGGACGGGTTTCGTGCTCGTAAATTTCCAGGCGGCGCTGAATGACGGCGTCGTCCGCATCGTCAAACCGCTTTTCCTTCACGGCCCGCTGACGCAGGCGATCCACCATCCGCGGCAGGTCGGCCTTGAGGTAGATCACCAGCTTCACGTCGATCGTCTCATCCAGCATCTCCGCCTGTTCCACGTTGCGAGGCATGCCATCGAGGATCAGGATCTGGCTGAGCGGCAAAAACTTATTCGTCAGGGCCATGCCCTTGATGAACTGTTGCCAGGATTTCACGACGATGTCGTCCGGCACCAGCTTGCCGGCCCCGGCGTAGCCCCAGAACAGCTTGCCCATTTCAGACTGCGTATCCAGCTGGCGGAACATGTCGCCGGTACTGGAATGGAAGAAGCCTGGGATGCCGTTCAGGATTTTGCCCTGCGTGCCCTTGCCGCTGCCGGGCGCGCCGAACAAAAGCACGGTGTTATACCGCGGGAACTTCTGCGGTTTATTGACGAGCGGTTCGATCGGCGCGGTCATAGTCTCCTCAGTTGCGGGGAGAAGTCTAACGGAATCTGAATTAAAGACGAAGCCCTCGTATACCCGTCCGCGAAAGTCTAGGCATCCGCCGCCGGCTGGGACATGGCGGCGAAACTTCGCTGGCTGTGCAATCCCCGCCCGGCCGCGGTATACAGCCACCCGGCCGGCACTGGCGACGGTCAGTGACGTTTCCAGACGCCATCGGCGAAGGCGACGTACTGTTGCCAGTCCCAGTCCGTCAGATCGTGGCCGCCGCTGCGGACGTGATAGCCCAGTTTTCCGGCGACGAGCGATTGGTTGATCTGCGGAAGCTGGTCCGCATCCAGGGCCGGCTGGCCGTACAGTGGCGCGACGGCTGATGCGGCGGTGAGGGCGATGAACTCGCCGCGCGGGTCGGCCCATAAGTCTTCGTCCGCGCAGCCGATGTACAGCGCGCGCGGCAGGATCGTGGCCAGCAACTGATGCTGATCGATCGGCAGGCGAGTCGTGTCGCTGCCGAAGCCTTTGAAGTTCTCGCAGAACCAGTGCGGGAACACCTCGTTGATCCTCGCCACGGTTTCGCCGAATGGGCGACGGCTGAGCGCCGCGCCGCCGCAGCCCGAACAATTCGCGATGACCATCGCGAACCGCGAATCGGTCGCCCCGGCCCAGAGCGCGGTCTTCCCGCCGCGCGAATGGCCGATGACGGCGACGCGCGTTGCGTCGACGCTTGGCGAGGACTGCAATCCGTCCAGCACCCGGCTGGCCGCCCACGCCCAGGCCGCGAGGGTTCCCCAGTGCTCGCCTTTTTCGGCGTCCACTGGCAGCGCCGCGATGATACCGGCCGAGAGCCCGTCCGGGCGATCCGGCTGAACGTCCGGCAAATGCAGCACCGCCGTGCCGTAACCCCGAGCGATCAGCATCTCCACCGGCCAGAAAGAAGAGAGCGTGGCCCGTTCCGGATCAGCCGCATTCACGCCCCGGTTATTCAAGAGGAGGAACAGCGGCACCTTCCCAGCGGCGCTGGTCGGCGTGAAGACGGAGTACTCAAACGAGAACGTCTTCTCCGGCCCCGGCACGGGCACGACCACGCGAAACGTCTGATGGATGGCCGCGCCTTTCAGCGCGTAACGATCTTCGCTGACGGATTCGATCTTAAATCCGGCGGGCACCGATGGCGATTGTCCGAACACCACATGGCGAAACTGTTCCAGCGTTTCCGGACGAACGCGGGTCTCCCATTCGGCCGCCGTGGTGGCCAACGATCCGTCGTGCGATCGCAGCACCTCGGGCAACTGCAGCGGCGGCAGTTGATTCTCTCGGAAGATAAATCCCGGCCGTTCCTTTTCTAAGCGGGTAATGACGGCTTCGGTGGGCTGCCATGAGGACGAGCTTGTCACGTGGTCTCCAACGTGCTGAATGACGTTTGATGGTGGCGGCAAATCGATCGGCATGAGCTGTCCGAAGCATAAAGTAAGGTGGCCGAGTAGGTGAAGCTGATAACGCCCCAAGCCACCGGCGTCGCCGGCAGCCGAGAGACTTAGAGGGCGGCAGCGGCAACAGCCGACATCGGCGGCGGACTCGTCTGCAGGTCCACCATCTCCCGGTACCGCCCGTTCGAGATCATCAGTTCGGCGTGACGCCCTTCTTCCACAATCCGGCCGTTCTCAATCACCAGGATTCGGCTGGCGTGGGCGATCGTGCTGAGGCGGTGCGCGATCACAAAGCTCGTCCGCCCGGCCATCAGGGCCTGAATGCTGCCCTGGATCAGGCGCTCGCTTTCGGTGTCGAGGTTGCTGGTCGCTTCGTCGAGGATGAGAATCTTCGGGTCAGCGAGAATCGCGCGGGCGATCGTCAGCCGCTGGCGCTGGCCGCCGGAGAGTTTCACGCCGCGCTCGCCGATGAAGGAGCTGTAGCCGCGATCGAGTTTCACGATGAACTCGTGCGCGTTCGCTTGGCGGGCGGCATGCTCGATCTCTGCGGGTGTGGCGTCGCGGCGGCCGTAGGCGATGTTGTCGGCGATCGTGCCGTCGAACAGGAACGTCTCCTGCTCCACGATGCCCAGCAGCCGGCGATAGCTCTCGGCGGTGATGTCGCGCAGATCAACGCCATCGAGCGCGATGCTGCCGGCCGTCGGGTCGTAGAAGCGGGCGATGAGGTTGCACAGCGTTGTCTTGCCCGCCCCGCTCGGGCCGACGAGCGCAATCATTTCGCCGGGCTCGACATCCAGGTTCACGCCGCTCAGCACGTTCGTCGTCGCGCCGCTATAAGCGAAGCCGACATCGCGCAGTGTGAGACGGCCGACGACCGTTTCCTTATGCACGACCTTTGAATCGGGCTTGCTCGGCATCTCCAGCGGCTCGGCGATCAGGTCCAGCACGCGGTCCAGCCCGCTCAGGCTGTTCTGCAGCGCCGTCGCGCTGCCGGCGAGTGCGGCCAGCGGGCCAAGCAGCGCGGCCAGGTACGAGAGGAACATCACCAGGCCGCCGACAGTCAGCGCCTCCGTCGGCGCGATTTGGCCGAGGCGGACACGTTCCATATCGCCGAGCACGCGGTTGCCGCCCCAGAACAGCAGCAGCGCCGTGGCGAACGGGATGATCAAGGACCACGCCAGCTCGATGCCGCGCATCGACCACCACGCGAACACTTCCTGCCGCACCATCATGTGGCCGTTGCGCGTGAACGTCGCCGACTCTGCCTGCTGGCGGGAGAAGGAGCGCACCACGCGCATGCCGCCGAAGGCCTCGGTGGCGTGGCTGTCCATGCCTTGGCGGGTGTTTCGGATCGAACGGAAGATCGGCCGGATTCGACCGATCCACTGTCGGTGGCTCAGCCACACCGTCGGCAGCAGCGCCAGCGAGCCGAGCAGCAGCCGCCAGTC
>JAQGHK010000388.1 GCA_028288875.1 Phycisphaerales bacterium
GAAAGGATCGCATCGCCCTGCCGTTTATCGCCGGCGTAGTAAGACGGCGCAATGCCATCGCCGCTGAAGCTTGTGTCGAGCTTGCCGGCGCTGGTCAGGCGAAGGAACATCTGGCCGCCGACTTCCACCTTGCCGTTGGAGAGCACGACCACTTTATCAATCGCGTAACCCTTGGCATTGGCCACCGTGGCATAGCCATTGGTGCCGAAGGTTTTGTCGATCGTGCCATCGACGTTGTAGCGCGCGATGACGGCCGTATTGCTGGTCTTGTAGAGATGACCGGCGAGGATCATCTTGCCGTCGGATTGTGTGGCATTGGCGTCCACGACGATGCTGCCATTGGCGGCATCGTGGATGTTCACCAGGCCGTTGCTCCCAAAGGCGTGATCGATTTCGCCAGAGAAAAGGCTGCGCTGTTCAAGGGCTTCAAGACGTGCGGAAGCCTTCCGCGTTTCAGAATGAGAAGTGTTCACAGAGTTCCCCGTGCAGGTTCGCCGTCAGATGCGGCGGCGCCCTGCTGAATCAAACATACAACATGCGTACCACACGGCCGGACGATTCCCGACGTTCGGAAATCGCTCCGGCCGATAAAATTGAAGTTCTTAGGTCACGATCGTGTCTGTACCGCCGTTACCGACGATTGTGTCGGTGCCGGCGTCACCGTAGAGACTGTCGCTAAAGACTGTGCCGATGATTTTGTCATTGCCGTTGTTGCCGTGGACGAGGACCGGCACGTTCAGGCCACTGCCGTCGAACACGTCGTTGCCGTCGCCGAGGTTGACAACGATCTTAGAGAAGGACGGGGCCGGGTACCCGCCATTGACATAAACGTCGTCATAAAACGCGGCATCAGCCGACAGCAGCACACCATCATCGTCGAAGCGGACGACCGTGTCGTAGTAGCCGCTATTGCTCACGTCGCCGTCCTTCTCGTGGTAAGCGATGATGTGATCGTTAGCCGCCGAGCCATTGACCGTCAGAACGCTACCTGAGACGGAGACGTAGGTGTGGTTCGACGTGCCGGCCGCAGTCAGGCGGACGAAATCGGATCGCAACGGATTGGCCTGGTCGCCGCTCTGTCCCAGCAGAACCGCCTGGCCCGAAGCGTTGAGCGCAAAGTCGGCATAATTGGTGCGGGCCGCTGCGAGCGTGAAGCCGCCGACGGCGTCCTTGTCGGGTGAGTAACTGCTGTCGAAGGTCAAGTCGGCCTTGAAATGCTGGACCGCGGCGAAGTTCAGCCCGGTGTACCCGCCGTCGAGATCCGTCCCTTCCAGATGGTAACCGCCGAAGTAAACCGAGCCGTCTGAGGCCTGGATGATCTTCTCGGCGAAGAAATAGCCGCCGCCGTCAGTCAGCCGGACGCGGAAACTGGACTTTCCGTCGGCCGAGAAACCGTCGACATCGTTCGTCGAGCCGTGTTCGTTAGTGAAATCGCTCATCAGCAGCGCACGGCCGTCCTTGAGGACGGTGATGTGTTTGCCGGCCGCCAGATACTGCTCATCGGTCTTGGCGACACCGCCGGTGCCGTAGGTCGTATCGATCTTGCCGGCCGGCGTCAGCCGCACGACGGCCCACTTTCCGCCGAGGCCATTGCGGTGGTCATTGAACGAGACGAAAACGCGCCCAGAACTGTCGACGGCGACGCCGCCGTTACCGACGCTTCCGACCGATCCCATGTCGAAGCTGCCATTGCTGGCAAACGACTTGTCGAGCGTGCCGTCGGCTTTGAACTTATAGAGCCGGTCATGCAGGGGCGTTTCGCTGTTGTAGTACGGCGTGTTACCGAGTTCGAAATAGGAGCCGTCCGGCAGCACCAGATCGCTTGTTTTTCGGTCCGCCGCCAGGGCCGACGGCTGCACGCCGTCGCCGCTGAAGCTGGTATCGAGTTTGCCGGCCGCCGTCAGGCGCAGGTAAGTTTGCCCGCCGACGAAGATCTTGCCGTTGGACAGGACGGTGACGTTGTCGATGTTGTAGGCTTTGACGTTGGCGACGGTGGCGTAGCCGTTCGTGCCGAACGTGGTGTCGACGCTGCCGTTGGTGTTGTAGCGCGTAATAACAGCGGTGTTCGGGGTCTTGTACAGGTGCCCGGCCACCACGGTCTTGCCGTCCGCCTGTACGGCGATGGCACTACTGATCACCGCGGCGCCGCTGGCGTCGTGGACATTGACCAAGCCATTGGCACCCATGGCGTGATCGATTTCGCCGGAGAACATGGACCGCTGTTCGAGGGCTTCAACGCGTGCGGAAGCCTTCCGCAGAGCAGACGACTGAATTTTCATGGGTGTCTCGATGAGATATGGGCCGTCGAGGCGAAATGCCTGGCCGACGACGTCGGATAATATGCACATAACGAATTTTCGTTGCAAGCGGACCGTCGGAAACATTTTTTATAATCGCTCTGTTATACAGAGTTAAAACGGCTTCATGACCTACAGATATGGCCTTAACCCAATGCTGAAGCCCGATGACCCACGATTGCAGCCATACGCCGACATCGGTCCCGCGCGTCGGATTGAGCCGGCCGGCGTATTTGTCGCAGAGGGGGAAAAGATCGTCCGCCGGCTGTGGGCCAGCGACTGGGTGTGCGACAGCGTTCTGGTGAGTGAAAAGCATGCCGACCGCATCCGCCCCGAGGTCCCCGCCACTGCGGAACTGCTGGTGGTTACCCAAGAGACGATG
>JAQGHK010000390.1 GCA_028288875.1 Phycisphaerales bacterium
CGTCCTTCTCACAAAACGCGGCCTGCACGACGCTGAGATTGCCGGGCTGGCCGAGGCCTTCGACGGTGGTGATCTGCCGGCCGACCATGTCGATCGCCAACAGCGAACAGCCATAGGCGGATTTGCCATCGAGCAGCACGGTACACGCGCCGCAGGTGCCGGCGTCGCAGACCAGCTTCGGGCCAGTAAGGGCGGGCTCGAGGCGATCACGGAGGGCGCTCAGCAGCGTGGTCCGCGGCTCGACCTTTACCTGGCGGGATTTGCCGTTGATGGTGAGGACGATGGCGGTCTCGCCCTTGATGATTCCATCGCGATTGGCAACGGCATCGGCGGGCAGCGTTTGCCCGTTGTCATCAGCGGCTTTCGCCTTCGCGACGGCGAGGGCGTCGGCGGCCAGAGTCGCGGCACCAATGTGTTTTAGAAAAAGTCGTCGGGTAACGCCCGATGCAACCGGCTGGGGAGTGCGATCTTCCGTCGACGCCATGGCGATCCTCCGAAGTGCGGCGCGGCCGATCGTCCAACGAGCACGATCCGGCCGTCCAACGGAGCCGAGTTATACCCTGCCCGTCTCGCCAAGCGAACGGGCGGCACGCGTTAAAAGAAATGAAGCCGCCGCACGCCCCGCCTCCGGTCAGGCATGCAGCGCCGAAAATCGGCATCGGCGATCGAGGATTGGCCGACGGTATACGGAATGTTGCCGACGCGTTCCTCGCCGACCATCGGGTAACTTACGGGTAGTGGACGTGAGCATCCGCGATCGTCTGGCATGAGGAGTTTCCCCGATGGGCCGTGGGGCCTTGGCGGCGTATAGGTGTAGGTCAACGCCCGTTGCACGCGAAGGACGAATGCTCTCTGAACCGCCGACTCACTTCCTTCGGGACCCGCTCGAGCGGATGGCGGCCATCGTCGAGCTGGCCGACGATGCGATCTATGACGTCACCCTCGAAGGCATGGTGCTGCACTGGAATATCGCCGCCGAGCGGCTGTTCGGCTACACGCGCGATGAGATCGCCGGGCGGTCGGTCACGGTGCTGATTCCGGCCGATCGCCAGGGCGAGGAGAGCGACATTCTGGACCGCGTCCGGCGCGGGGAACTGGTCAAGCATTATGAAACGATCCGCCGCAGCAAAAATGGAGACGCAATTTATGTGTCGATCTCCGTCACGCCGATGCGCGATGCCGCCGGCGTGATCGTCGGCGCGACGAAAATTGCCCGCGACCAGACGCGCCAGACCGCCGCCGAGCGGGCGCTGCGCGAACGGGAAGAGCGCATGCGGGCCATCGTGGAGACCGCGTCGGATGCGATCATCACGATCGACGAACACGGCATCATCGATTCGCTGAACCCCGCGGCCGAGGAGATGTTCGGCTATCCGGCGGCGGAACTGCTGGGGCAAAACGTCAGCCGGATCATGCCGCAGCCGTATTGCGATCAGCATGACGAGTACCTGCGCCGCTACCGCCAGACGGGCATGGCCGCGATCATCGGTATCGGGCGCGATGTGACGGCCGTGCGGCGGGACGGGTCGCTGGTTCCGGTTCACCTGGCCGTCAATGAAGTGCGGCTGGCGAGCCGGCTGATGTTCACCGCCGTGCTGCACGATCTGACCAATCGCCGCCGGCTGGAAAAACTGGTCGCCGAGGCCAGCGCGCGGGAGCAGCAGCGCATCGGCCAAGACCTGCATGACGGGCTAGGCCAGCAGTTGGCGGGCATGTCATTCTTCTGCAAATCGCTGGCGACGCGGCTCGAAGCGAAATCGCTTCCCGAGGCCGCCGACGCACGCCGCATGGGCGAGCTGATCACCGAAGCCCTCATCCAGGCGCGAGGCCTGGCGCGCGGCCTGAACCCGGTGATGTCCAACCAGAACGGGTTAATGGCCGCGCTGGAACACCTGGCCGCCTACGCGCAAAACACCTTCAGCGTCCCGTGCCGTTTCACCTGTGAGAAGCCCGTGTTTCTCGACGACACCACCTTCGCGACTCACGTCTACCGCATCGCGCAGGAAGCGGTCACCAATGCGCTCAAACATGCCATGCCGTCACAGGTGGAGATCGATCTCAAACAGGACGCCAATGACGTCACGCTGACGATCACCGACGACGGCCAAGGCATCGCCGCCGACGCCTGCCCCGCCGGCCGGGCCGGCATCGGGCGGGAAATCATGCGATCCCGCGCCGCGTTCATCGGGGGCACCCTTCAAATCGCCCCCGGCCCGGCCGGCGGCACGGTGGTCCGCTGCACCTTCCCGCAACCCGTCCATCCCGAGGTTCACCCATGACACTCACCGCTACCCCACCCGTGATCGCCCAGCGGCGGATCCTGCTCGTGGACGACCATCCGGTCCTGCGCGAAGGGCTGGCCCGCATGCTGGAAGATCAACACGATCTCACTGTCTGTGGTCAGGCCGAAGGACCGATGGAGGCCCTGCGCCAGATTCGATCAGTCATGCCGGACCTGGTCGTGCTGGATCTATCGCTCGGCAACGCCGACGGCCTGGAGTTCACCAAGCAGTTGCACGAGCTATACCCGCACTTGCCGGTGTTGATTCTGTCTCAGCATGACGAAACGCTGTACGCCGAGCGGGCCCTGCGCGCCGGCGCGATGGGGTACATCATGAAGCAGGAATCGCCCGACCGTGTGATGGCGGCGATGCGCTGCGTGCTCGGCGGCCAGGCGTGGGCCAGCGAGCGGATGGCGGCCCGGCTGCTGCAATCCGTACGCGGTACGAGTACCGAGCTGGACAAGCCGCCGCTCGAACGGCTGACCAACCGGGAGATCGAAATCTTCCGCCTCATCGGTCAAGGCCAGAGCACCCGCACCATCGCGGACAGCCTTTGTCTCAGCCCCAAAACGGTGGAAACCCACAAAGAGCACCTGAAGCAGAAACTGGGCCTTAAGAGCGGCAATCACCTGCTGCAGTACGCCATCGAATGCCGTGGCCGATTCAACTGATCGCCGCAACACGAGCTCGCGCGTAATCACGGGAAAAGATAGGCGGGCTCAAATCCGCTTTCGCGGACCAGCGAGAACTTCGCCGACGGGTTCAGCCCCTTCACGTAAACACACGACCGCCCGACACCGATTAGAACGCCCTTCGGCGAGAGCAATTTCACGGCATGATCTTTGCCGATCGCGTCGATGATGGTGGCCTTGCCCGGCGGCTCGGCGATGGCCCAGACGGCGGTGTCGCCGTCGATGTTCCACATCGCCCAGACCGGCGCGACGCCGTCGCCCGCAAGACGGTAAATCTGCAGTCCGCTGGTGGGATGGTCGGCCCCTTCGACATGTTGAATCGTGGTCGTCTGGCCAAGCTGATCGACCATCGTTTTGAGCGCCGTGTACGACAGCCGCTTCTTGCCGTCGTTGGCGGTCAGCCCCATCGGGCCGTCGACGCTGTCCTGCAGGCTGAACCAGAGCAATGCTTCCACGCCGGCGTCGGCGGCCGTGAGATACGCGCGCGGGATGAGGCCGGCGAGCAGTTCTTCGGTCATCGGCCGGTCGTGAATCGGCTCGCCGATCGGCCAGCCCCATTCAGTGATCCAGATGGCCGGGTTGTGCCCGCCGAGGCTGCTGCACCCGGCGACGCGCAGCCGCCGGATGGCCGAGGTGAGCGAGCGATCGGCATCGACGGTGACGACCGGCTGGGTCCAAGTGGTGTCCGGCTCGGTCGCGGAAAACTCCGGCCATGATTTCACGTACGGATGCACGCCCAGGCCATCAAGTTCCAGCGGCAGGCCCTTTTCGAAGAACCGATAGAGCAGCACCCACATGTCGTCGCCGGCGATGAGTTTGATGGTCGTATCGACCGCCTTCACTTCTTTTACGGCGCTGTTCACCATCGCGACATACTGATCCAGCCAGGGGCACGGCGGCTCGCCGTTCCATTTGCCGCCGAGGTCTTTCATCGTGTTGTGCGGCTCGTTGTAGAGCTCGATGACGAACCGCACGCCGCTGGCCTTCAGCAGCCTGGCGACTTCCGCGGCGTAACGGCCGTAGGCGGCGGGATTGCGATCGAACGCGGGGTCGGCAGGCGTGGGCGGGTAGGCGACGGCGTTGTTGTACCAGAGGCCGAAGACGACGCCGATGTTGTTGGATTTGTAGAACGCGAGACGGTTGGCGAACGCGCGCGGGAAGCCAACGTATTTTCCGGCGTCCGGTTCAATGTCGGGCCACGCCACATTGTCGCGCACCCAGCGCACGCCGAGGTCTTTGAGCAGGAACAGATCGCGCTCGGGCTCGCCTTGGCTGAACTTCACGTTTACGCCGACGCGGCTGGCGAAGAGGCGAGGCGGCTCCGCGGAAAAGACCGGCGAGCCAAGCCCAACCAGCAAGGCGATCGCCGCAAGCGAGATGATGCGCATGGTCGGCATTCTAAATCGCCGCGCTGACGACCGCTTCCTTGTCGGCCGCGGGCGTGCGGGCGCCGCGGCGTTGGAACGCCTGCCATTCGCGGTCGACGAGCGCGGCGATTTCTTCGCGGAAGCGCTCCGGCCTGAAGAACTCGGCGTGCTGACGGATGGCAGCCGGCTCAAAGCGGCTGCGGTCACGCTCAAATCGGCCGATGGCGTCGCAGATGCTTTCGACGCTTTGCTGATCGAAGAACAAACCAGTCGCGCCGTCGACGACGCTTTCCGTCGCCCCGCCGCGCCCGAAGGCGATCACCGGCGTACCGCAGGCCATCGCTTCCACCGGCGTGATGCCGAAATCTTCCTCGGCGGCGAACACGAACGCCTTCGCCCGGCTCATCAGATCCTTCAGCGTGGCGAACGGCTGATAGCCCATGACCGTCACATTCGGCCCGGCGAGGGCTTTGGCTTTGCCCAGCTCCGTGCCGTCGCCGACGAGCACCAGCTTCTTGTCCGGCATCTTGTTGAACGCTTCGACGATCAGCGGCATGCGCTTGTATGGCACCATACGCGATGCGGCAAGATAGAAATCGTCCTTCTTCTCGGTTAACTCGAATGAATCCACATCCACCGGTGGATAAATCACCTCGGCCTCGCGGCGATAGGTGTTCATGATGCGCCGCGCGATGTAGCGGCTGTTAGCGACGAACACGCCAACGCGCGCCGCGGCCGCCTGATCCCAGAGCCGCATGTAGTGAAGGATGGCCCGTGTGGCCAAGCCCTTCAGGCCCTTGGTCATCCCAGCCTCGGCCAAATATTGGTGCTGCAGATCCCACGCGTAGCGAATCGGCGAATGCACATAACTGACGTGCAATTGGTCTGGCCCGATGATCACGCCTTTAGCAACGGCGTGGTTTGACGACAGCACAACATCAAACTTCCGCAGATCAAACTGCTCCACCGCCGACGGCATCAGCGGCAGGTAGTGGCGGAACTTCGTCTTCGCGAAGGGCAGTTTCTGAATGTAAGAGGTCTTTACCTTCCGCCCGCCAAGGAAATGGCGCTCGGCCTCGGGCAGGAACTCCACGACGGCGTGAATGTCGGCCTGCGGGTAAACCTGTAGCAGTTGCTCGATCACGCGCTCCGAGCCGGCGTAGGTCGACAACCATTCGTGCACGATCGCGACGTTCACGTCCCGCCCTTTTCGGTGATCCGACCAACTTAGCATGAGCTCCCTTGTCGCGTAGTTGCTTTCGTAATTCGTAACATGCCGGCTGCCGTGGGCCACCGAATTTCGTCGGCCCACGTTCGTCAATTCAGTGATGCTTCCGATAAGACGTTCCAGGCTTTGGCGGTGGCCGCTTCCCACGTGAACTGACCCGCCCGGGAACGGCCGCGGTGAATCAACTGTTCCTGCAGCGGGTGATCGTCCAGCAACCTTAGCACGGCGTGCGCGATCGCGTCGGCATCCATCGGATCGACCGTCACGGCCGCATCGCCGACGACTTCCGGCAAGGCCGTGGTGTTCGAGCAGACGACCGGCGTGCCGCACGCCATCGCTTCTAGCGGCGGCAGGCCGAAGCCTTCATAGACGGACGGAAAGACGAACGCGGCCGCGCCGGAATAGAGAGCGGGCAGGTGCGCGTCATCGACATAGCCCAGCCGCCGCACGCGCGGCAGCGTATCCGGGCCGATGCCCTGGCCATTGAAGATGGAAAGGTTCGCCCCACCGGCGACGGCCAGGGTGAGATCGTCGCGCTTCGCCGCGATCTGTGGCCAGGCCTTCAGCAGCGTGGCGAGGTTCTTTCGAGGTTCCAGCGAACCGAGTGTCAGGACATACGGGCCACTCAGGCCGTACTGCTTTCGCACGGCGTCGATCGCCTCTTCGCCGGCCGGTTTGAAGTCGGCATGGACACCGTTGGGAACGACGTCGATCCGGTTGGCATCGATCTTCGCGATCTCACTGATGCGCTGGCGGGAGAATTCGCTCACCGTCGTCACGCGCCGGCAGCGATGCACCAGCCGCGGAATCAGCCACTTGTACCAAGCCGAAAACGCACGGCCGAAGCAATCGGGCGTGTCGGCGTAGGTCATGTCGTGGATCGTGATCACCTGCCGCCGCACCGCTACCGGCCCGGTGTTGCACGGTGACCAGAGCAGGCGCCCACGACTGCGCAGCGGCAGAACGAACTGCTCCCAGCGATGGCCGGGGATGCCGTCCTGCGCGTTCGTCCAAAGCATGTCGCACCGGCCGGTGAGGCGATCGGTGATTTCCTTGGCATAGCGCTGCACGCCGGTGAGACGCTTACAGGCGAATCGGCCATTCACGACAATCGATGCACTCACGCGGTCACCCCCGGCCCGGTCGGCCGCATCGGATTGGATTCAATAAAACGCCGGCGCGGCGGCACGAATGCTGGCGCGGTCTGCTGCTCGGCCGCTATCGGGCCGGCAACTGCGGCCGGCGCGGCGTGCGTCGCCCCCAGCGCGGCCAGCAGCGCCCACATCGACGGCGTGCTGACGTCCGGCGACGACAGCAGTTTCATCCCGACGACGCCCAGCAACGCCGCCGCCAGCCCGCGATGCGCTGCCACCACCGATGCCGCGCCCGGTCGACGAAGCAGCGTCACTACTAGGCCGCCTAGCAGCGCGACACCGAACACGCCGGTCGTGCTCAGCAGCGATGGCAAAAACGCGCTCGCCCGGTTGCTGCCAAGGCCCGCGCCCAGGCCGAAGGTGGAATAGCCGATATGCCACGCGAGCGCGTTCGCGTCCGATCGCTCGGCGTAAGACGCGCTCTGGTCCTTTTCGAACACCATCTGCTGAATCAGATCACGCAGACTCGGGCTGGCGGCGATCGAGATGCCGACCACTGCCACGCCGGCCACGGTCAAAACGACCTGCCGCGTGCTGAGGCGACCCTTCAAAAGCGGGATCAACAGATACGCGCCCAGCCGCCATGCGCCGATCGCAAACAGGTCCAGGTACGCCGTGCGGGGGGTCGATAGGAGCAGCACGCCCACCGCGCCCAGCAGCAGCGGCACGCGCCACGCCGCTCGGCCCGCGGCGCGGCCGGCGTCGCTGGTCAGCAGTGCGACCAGCGCCACCAGAAACACGGCCATGCCGGACGGCTCAGTAAACGTGGAGCAGATGCGTGGCATATCGAGAATCGACGTGCCGCTCTGACTGACGAACGTGTCGTTCGAATACAGAATATCTTCCGGAAACGGCAGGCCGGTGAGTGCGGCGGCCAGTTGATAAAACGCCAGGCCGATGACGATCGTGCCGGCAATCATTACTGCGCGGATGGCCGATGCGGCGATGTCTGCGGCGTCGCGCTGCTGGGCCGTGTACCACAGGAGCGCGACGTTCAGCACCAAGTAAGCGGCTTGGCCGATGTTGCTGCTGGAGAACACCAGCGACGCGGTGCCGATTTCACTCAGCCGCGGCGAGTTCACTTCAAGGCCAGCGAACACGCGCGGCAACACTGCCGCCCCGGCCACGGCGATCGTGGCGAACAACATCCCGTACAACACGGCCCGCTGCGAAGCCTTCGTCGGGCCCAGAAGCGTTTGCGGCGTCACACGAATCGCCACGCAGCGCACCGCCACCAGCACGAGCGTCAGGTAATAAGGCGATACGCCCACGCCGCCGGCCTTGAAGAGCGCCGCGCCTTCGAAGACGGAAAGAACGATCGCCATCGCCAGCAGCCGCGCCGGCCACAGCACGGCGACGACCAGGATCGCGAGCGTCCATAACGCGAGAACGGCCGTGGTCATGCCACGCCTGCCGGCCGGGGGATCAGGCGGCGGATCGCGCCCTTGAGCTTATGGCTGCGATGCATCAGCGGCAGCATGCGTCGACGCACCGGGCCGGGGATTGACATGATCGTCTTCCACACGGCCCGCCATTGAGCATTCGGATGCCGCTTCATCAATGAATCCGCGTCGGCCATGCCGGCGCGCGATTTGCGATCGCCGATTGCATGCAGCTTCAGCGCGGCCTGCAAGTATTGCGGATTATCTTCGACGTGCAGACGCTTCGAGTAAAACTCGCTAAAGCGCTCGGCGACGAAGTCCTTCAGCGTGTCCGTGCGCTCGGTGATCAGATCCAGTTCATACTGCAGGCGCTGCGGCGTCGGATCGGTCAGGCCGCCCATGTTGTTGCCGTGCACGCGGTAGCCGGACAGCGGCGCGTCGATCAGGATGAATGGCGTGAGAAACTGCGCCGCCATGCCGAGGTAACCGTCGGCGTCGCGCTTCTGCCGCGCCGGCATCGGCATCAGCAGTTCCAGCACTTCGCGGCGGAAGCTCATGCAGGACGTCGTCGGCACGTAGACGCACCCCCCGCGCTCGAACGCGCTGTCGCCAAGCCACCCATCGTCCAGTCTGTGATTGAGCGTGATCGGCAGTGTCTTGCCATCGCCGTCGATGACATGGCAGAAGTGATTTACCACACCCGCGTGTGGGCTGGCCAGCATCGCGGCCACCACGCGCTCCAGCTTGTGAGAATCAAATGAATCGTCCGAATCCAGCAGGCAGATGATGTCGCCGGTGAGATGGCGGTAGCACTCATTGACGGCGGTGTTCTGGCCGCCGTTGGATTTTTCGATCAGGCCGATGCGGGCATCCTGCTCGGCGTAACGGCGGACGACATCGGCAGAGCCGTCGGTCGAGCCGTCGTCGCACACGACCGCTTCCCAATGGTCGTAGCTTTGCGCCTGCAGCGAATCCAGCGCGGCCGGCAGGAAGCGGGCGTAGTTGTAGTTCGCGATCAGGATCGACACGAGCGGCCGCTTGGGCAGACGCGCCAGGGCCATCGGACGCAGGACGGGGGTGGAATCAGCCATGGACATGTGCTCCTCCCAAGGTAAGGCCGTCAGCGCCCGGCGGGATCAGTTGCTGCCGCACTTCACGCAGTTCCGCGGCCGACATCGTCAGGCCGCGCAGCATGCCGCGAACCACCGCGGCGTAATAACGCGATCGCATGGGCTTGAGCAGCGCCAGATAAAGCATCGCCCCGACGGCCGGGCGAACCACACCGCGCGCTACCGTAGCGATCGGAAAGCGATGCAGTCGGAAAAAGCACCCGCGGCCGCGCGCGTAGCTGGCAGCCCGCTGGAGTTGGGCCGGCGTGATCGTTTGCACCTTGTCCGGGTGGTAGACAAACAGCTTGGGATAAAACACAAGCTTCGCGCCGCGTTCGATCACGCGGATCAAAAAGTCCGGCCCTTCGTCAGCGCCCCACGGTGTGCCTGCGCCGACGCCGAGCGCGTCATTAAATCGAATCTCGCCGATGGCCTCGCGGCGGAGGAAGATCGTGAATTCCTGGCAACGGTTCAGCACAGCCAGACGGTCGAGCGTCATGGCGTCGTCGTTCCAATTCGCCAGCGTCGAATCGCGGTCGGCCGTCGGGTAACCGGTCAGGCCGCCGAGCGATGAATCGCGCTCAAACATGGCTGCGACGCGCGGGAGAAAGTGATCGAAATATTCGCAGTCGTCATCGGGGAAGCCGATGAGATCGCCGGTCGCATACTTTAAGCCGATGTTGCGGGCCCGCGAAAGGCCGCGGGTCTGTGTCCGCACGTGGCGGAGCGGGAAGTGGCCGGTGTAGCGCTCGACGATCGGCACCAGGCGATCGTCTGCATTCTGGTCGACGAGGATGACGTCGACATCATCGCGGCGCTGCCGCAGCAGCGAATCGAAAAACGCGGCGATCTCTTCACACCGGCCGACCGTGCATAAGATGAGGGATAAACTCATACCACCGCCCCCGCTTCCATGCCGGCCAACGAAGCATCGATACCGCCGTCACGGACCGACGTACGAATCGAAGCGGCGAGCTTGGCGAATAACGTTTTGGAGTCATACCGAGCCTGCACCGTTGCGACCGCGGCTTGGCCGAGCGCATCACGGTTTTGCCACGCGGCTTCGACCGCGGTGGCGATCGCGTCCGGGTTGCCGACTGGAATCAGGTGCCCATTTTCGCCGTGGCTGATCAGCGGCGTGAAGGCGCGAATACGACTGGCCACGACCGATGCGCCGCAAGCCATCGCCTCGAGAAGCGCCAGGCAGACGCCTTCGTTAAACGACGGCATGGCGTACACGCCGCATTGGCGAACGAAGGTTCGGACCGCATCGCGCGGCTGAAATCCATGGAAGTGAACGCGGTCAGCAACGCCCAACTCGATCGCCAACGTCGCGAGCATTTGCTGGTCCGGCCCCGTGCCAACGATGTCGAGCGTCCAGTCTTTACTCAGCTTGGTCATGGCGCGGATGAGATCGCTGGTGCGCTTTTGCTTATCGGTCAGCCGGGCGACGGTCAGAATCGTTTTGGTGCGAACGGCAGTCGGGTCGGGGAAGAACTGGGCCGTGTCGCAACTGTTCGGCTGTAGATGCGTTCGGCCACCGAACGCGTTCACCTGCGAGCATTCGTCGGGCGTCTGGCAATGCAGCATCGCGGCGCGACGCATCGCCGCGCCTTTGAACCATTGGACGACGCCCTGGGCGAGCCCGCCGTGATCGGCGGCGACGACCGGAACGGAAACGCGATGCACGAGATGATCGAATCGACCGTTCCAGTATTCCTGCGAATAGAGCAGGCTCGCGCCGTCAGCGGCCAGCGCTTCGCGCAGTGGGCCAAGAAAGCTCATGGCGTTGACGCGCTCCTGCGCATAGAGCGACCACCGCGTTGCCCGGAACGCCCGCCGCAGGCCGGCCAGCGGCTTGTACCAATTAGCCACGGGCAGGAAGCGCACGCTGATACCGGTGTCCGTCTCGTGCAGCCCGCCGTCGCCGAGCGATGGAATGTAAAGGATCGGCTTGATGCCATTTTCCAGAAGGCCGCGGGCGTAGTACCACGACCAATCATTGCGATAGGTGGCGAGATAGCGCTCCCGATCCAGTTTCAGCACATCGCCGAAGAAGGACTCGAACGTATCGCAGCTCAGGAGCATGGCAACGGTCATAGTCATGGTTCAGGCCGGCTGAAGTGCGGCAGACGCCGGCTCGATGGCTGGGGTTTCGCGACCCAGTCGCCACGTCGCAACACACGACGTGCAGATGTAAACAAAGTAAGCGCCGCAAGCGGCGTGCCAGCCGAAGCGCGGTGCGAGGATCGCGAGCGTCGACAGCCCGACGGCGGCGCCGATCATGGTAGCTGACGCATAGACGCCCGTCGCGCCGCGTGCGATCGACAGGATGACATTCGCCCGCTGCAATCCGTACACCGGCGGCACGATCGACAGCCACATCAGCGCGAGCCGCACGTCGGCAAAGTCTGATTTCATCAGCTTCGGCGCGACCCACGGCAGCAGCCAGGCCACCGTGAACAACCCGCCGCCCGCCATCAAACCCAAGCCCAGCAGCGTGAGCGTCATCTTCGTGCCTAGTCGCCGGCCGGCTTCGGCGCTTTGGGCGTAGGCGTGGCCGATGCGCGGGCGAAAGACTTGGGTCAGCAGGTCGATCGGAACAATCACGACGGCGAAAAACTTGCTGGCCGTTCCATAGATGCCCGTTTGGCCGGCATCGGAGAGCGCCTTGAGGAGAGGCTTATCGCCTTGCCCGGCGGCCATCTCTGCGAACCAGGCGATGACCATGCGGCGGTGATCGGCAAAGTCGGCGAACAGTTCCCCGCCACGCCACTGCGGCCGGCCGACCCGCCAGACCATCCAGGCGTAGGACGCGAAGGCGGCCGGCAGGCTGGTGAAGGCATACAGCATGAGCATCGCGTCGACGCTCGCATGGAAGTGCGCGGCCACGAACACGGCGACGAATCGCGTGAGTCCGATCAGAAAATCGCCGACGGCCACGACGTAATGCCAGCGAAATCCGGTGGCGACGGCCTGCACATTGGCAACCACGCGCATGCCGAGCAGATCACCGGTTGCCACCATCAGGTAAGCCGCCCAGCCGACATCTTTGGCCAGCAGCAGTCGCAGGATCAGCAGCACAGGTAGGAAGGCGAGGAACGCCGCAATCGTGCTGCGCATCGCCCGGCCGGACACGACGGCCGGATCTTCGCCGCGGGCGATCTGGCGGATCGTCAGGTCGTAATTGCCAAGTTGAACGAACGGCACCACGCACGCCAGCATGCCGAGCAGCGCGAAGAACGTGCCCACCCCATCGCGGCCCAGGCCGGCCGTCAGGTAATAGAGCGTGCCAATCTGGATCAGCAGTTTGGAAATGAACCCGCCGGCCAGCCAGCCGGTTTCGATCAGATACGCCGGGTTGAAACGGCGCTTGGTGCCCTCTCCTGGCATCGCTGGGAGAGGGTTCGGGTGAGGACCGTCGACGATGGGCTCGGTCGGCGAAGTTGTGTTGCGACGTTTGAACATGCCGGGAAAAATCAGTACGCCCCTTTGCTGAACAGCAACGCCGACACCGTTCGCGCCAGAAGGTGCATGTCCAGCCACGGCGACCAGTTGCGGACATAGAACTCGTCGTAACGCAGCCGCTCGTCGTAGGTCGTGTCATTACGACCACTCACCTGCCACAGCCCCGTGATGCCGGGGCGAACGGCCTTGTAGATGCTGTAGCATTTGCCGTACTTGCTGATCTCAGCCTTCACGATCGGGCGTGGGCCGACGAGGCTCATCTGGCCGCGGAGCACGTTCCAGAGTTGCGGCAATTCATCCAGGCTGCACTTGCGCATCAGCGCGCCGATGGGCGTCACACGTGGATCATTCTTCAGCTTGTGATCGCGTTCCCACTCGGCGCGGGCCTCGGCGTTCTCGGCAAGGTGCGCTTGAAGGATTGCGTCGCCGTTCATCACCATGGAGCGAAACTTCAGTGCTTTGAATCGCCGGCCGCGTTCGCCGATGCGCGTGTGCGAATAGAGCACCGGCCCCGGGCTGCTGAGCTTCACCAGAATGGCTAGCAAACCCAGCAGCGGCAGCAGACAGAAGCCGCCGGTAACGGTGAGGAACACGTCCATGCTGCGCTTGATCATGCGTGGCACGGGAACGAGTAAACGGTTGCGTACTTCCACGCCCGCCACGCCGGCGAGATCACGCGGATCGCGCCACAGGATCGGCAGGCCGGGCGAGAAAGGGCTGATGGCCGACGTGATCATCACGTGGCGGATGGCGCGCGCATGGCGTTCCAACACGCGGGTGACCTGGCTGTGCGAAAGGTCGGGCAGCGCAACGATCGCGTGGCGGATGCGCAGCGTCTTGGCGGCGCTCGCGGCAAGACGCGGAGCGTGCAGGACTGGCAGGCCGAGCAATTGATCCGGACCGCTGTTCGGATCGAGCACCACTACCGGGCGAAGGCCATACTCCGGGTGATCGAGAAGATTCTGAACGACGGTCGTCGCTGCACGGCCCGCACCGAAAATCAGTACGGGGTAGCCCCACCAGGCGTACCTCCGGCAGAAATGCCGCACGGCCGCACGGCTCAGCGGGGCCAGGCCAAACTGCAGCGGCCACGCCAGCGCGAAGAAGACGTACCAGCCGGCGTCCAACTTCCCGAACGCCGCCAACGCGGCCGTCCCGACAAACGCGATGGCCGACACGCGGCTGAGCTGGCGAAACTCCACGACCGGGTTTGAGCCCGCGCCGGGATAAAGCCCCGTCAACAGGTTGCCGAGCGCTACGGGAATAAACAGCGCACCGGCCACATCCCGAAAATCGCGTAGGTCCAGCGGCGACACAAGCCGCGCCACGACGTAAGCAAGCACGCACGTCAGCAGCATGGCCACGATGTCGGCCGTAAACATGGGAATCGAAACCAGGTGAAGGCGCGACGATTTCGCGCGCATCCCGGCGATGGCGGTTTCGATCGAAGGATCTTCGACGGGGCGGGGCGCCAAGCGACGCCGCGGCGAACGGTTGGCGGATCGCCCGGCGTGGACCAGACCGGCGACGCCATCGGCGAACGCCAAATCGGGTATCCACGCGCCCGCGACCCGGCGCGATAGCCAGGAACGACGTTCGGTTTTGGTTTCTCTCATAAATCGACCACCCCTGAGATTCAGACTTCGGGCCCATCCGTAGGCCCCCTATCACCCGCGACGCATGCGTCGCGGGCTTCTTGTTCGATATGGGTACGCGATACGGAAGACGTGCCCCGTTTAGTAAGTCAGCGCGTGCGCCCCCGGGTCATTACCGGCAGGCAGTGACCTCGCCGCAGCGAGGTTTGGCTCCATCAGGCCGGGTGGAACGTCGGCTTCGTCCGACCGGTATTCACCGGCGTACGCGCGACGGCCACGGCTGACGCCATTCACGACGACCCCTAAAATGCTGCTTCCAACGCTGAGCAATTGCTGGCATGCCTGGCGGACGTCCTGGCGGGTCGACTTGTCTGCACGCACCGTCAGAATTGTCAGGCCCGCCTGAGCACCCAGGATGCGCGCGTCGGCCACATCCAGCAGCGGCGGCGAGTCGATCACGACCAAGTCATAATCGGCTTCCAGTTGCTGCAGTAATTTTGCAAAGGCCTGTCCGTTGGTAACTTCTGCCGGCGTGGTCGTCGGCGTGCCGCTGGGGAGCAGGACGAGATTTTCGGTTTCGGTTTTTCGCAGGGTGTGTTCCACCGCCACGCCGCGGCTGATGATGTCGCTCAGGCCGGTGGTGTTGGAGACGCCAAACACGCGGTGCTGAACGGCCGCGCGAAGATCGGCGTCGATCAGCAGGGTTCGAATGCCCGCCTGCGCCATTGCAATGGCCAGATTGCTGGCCGTCGTGCTCTTGCCGTCGCCGCGCGTGGGGCTCGTGACCACCACGCTCTTGGCCTCGCGATTCGGCCAGCCGTAATAAAAGGCAGCGCGAAGCATTCGATAGGCGTCGGCCACGTCGCTGTTGGGCGCCAGATGCACTGCTCGGCCGAGTTGTTTTCGGGCAGCGGCCACGGCATGACGGACGATCGGAACGACGCCCAACACGGGCAGGCCAAGCAGTTGGCCGGTTTCGTCCGGGGCCCGGACGCGTTGGTCCAGCGCTTCATGCGCAACCGCCGCCGCACAACCCAGGCCAAGCCCTGCCGCCAACGCGGCCAGCAAAATGATCGTGCGCTTTGGGCTGGTCGGGTACTGCTCCACCTTGGCGGCTTCGAGCACCTGAATGTTCATCGCCCCGCTGTCTTCGGTGACGCTGATTTCCTTGATGCGGCTATCGAGCAGGTCGCACAGTTTCGTGGTGCGATCGGCCTCTACCTGCAGCTTCGTAAATTCCGCCTGGGCATCGTTGATCTTCAGGGCCTTGGCTTTTTCGGTCTCGAAAAGGCGTTCGTATTCCAAGGCCTGCCTCTGAAGATCGCTCCATTGCTTGAACGCCAGCGGGCGATTGCTGGCACTTTCGTAGGATGCGTAGGCACTCGTGGCGGCCAGGCGGGCGCGGGTGAGTTGATCGGAGATCGTAGCCAGATTCTGGAGCAGAATGTTCGTGCCGCGATCGGTATTAAAGAACATCTCGCCGTTGGATTGCTTGAAGGCGACGATCTGCCTGAGCTTGTCATCGAGCAGCTTTTCCTGCTTTTCCTTCTCACCGCGAAGCACTTTCAGCATGCCGGCGGCGCTGGATTGGGCGGTGTCGGTGGCGTAGGACCGGTAGGCGGCGACGATCGAATTGACGAGGACGGCGGCCTCGTCGGGGTACGGCGAATCGAAGCTGATCGTGATGATTTCGTCTTTTTTCCCGACGGCCACGCCAAGGCCTTTGTGCACCACGCCGATCGGATCATTCGCGCCGGCGAACGTCTGCTTCATCTCATCTTCCGAAGCGGCGATGGCCTGCTTCAGGATGGGCTCGGCCTTGATGACTTCACACTGGCGGAACAGGTAGGCGTCCGATTGTGTGAGGCCGGGATCAGCGCCCTGCGCGAGCAATCGCGGACCATTCTGCTGAACGTACAAGCGTGAATAAGCACTGTAGACGCGTGTCGCGCTGGCGCAATAAACGAACGCCCCGACCACACATAGGATCGTCACGGCGGCGACCGTGAACCGGCGACGCCATGCGGTTTCAATCATGCTTCGACCATCGCCCGGAAGCGCCGGGGCCTCTGTGGAGGACACGGCGGTCGCGCGACTATAAGGCTCGATGGCAAATCGGTTGGCCATGGATCATTTACACCAGTTCAGACGTCAACTGTGCCCCACTACGACGCTTAGAAGTGACTGCGAAGCACGTACCGAAGTACGGCCAGCAGATTCTGATAAACCCATTAACAACTCATGTGCCAATCGACAAAGCCGCGTCAACTTTGAGGGTCAAAGCTCCAAATTGTTAAAATGGGCAAATCGTTTTGCCATTCAAATTGGGAAATTGCCCTGTTTTCAATGCACGATTTTTGCAGACGCGCAATGATCAAGCAGTCCGATCAAGTTTTTGCGTTCATATTAGGCAAATCTTAACAAAAGATGACACGGGGCGATTTGTGGGCTTTGAAATACAGAGGTACGTTGTTCCCGGCTGAGAGCGGCTTAGAAGTGGGAACAGAAGGTCGCAAAAGGCCACCTTGAGACGCGGAATCTCATTGCGACCCGGCCGAAAAGCATCTTCGGACGTCGCATCGTGGCGGCAAAATGCGGATGGCTCCTACGGCTTCGGCTCGTCCCGGGCGCCAATTCGTGGCACGAGTAGTTGGATAACCAGCAGCGCCAGTAAATACATGACCGATGCGATGGCAAACGGAAGGTAGAAACTATTCGTCCGCTTCAGCACGTCACCGATCGCCCACGACGTGCCGACGGCGCACAGGCCGCCAACGAAACCGCCCAAGCCAATGACGCTGCTCACGGACGCCTTCGACGTCGTATCGCTGGCCAGCGTGTAAAGGTTGGCCGACCAGCCTTGGTGTGCAGCTGCCGCCAAACCCACCAGAGCGACCGCCACCCACGCGCTGTTTGTCAATGTCGCGAAATAGACCGGCACCACCATGAGGCAGAAGACCAGCATGGTCGATTTGCGTGCCGCGTTTACGCTCCAACCACGCTTCTGCAAATGCGTGCTCATCCAGCCGCCGCCGATGCTGCCGACGTCGGCCATGAGATAGATGGTCGCCAGCGGCCAGCCAACCTCGGTCAGGCTCAACCCAAACCGGCGGTTGAGAAAATCGGCGCCCCAGAAGAGATAGAACCACCACACCGGCGAGGTCATCGCCAGTCCTGCGATGTAGGCGAGTGTCGATCGTCGAAAGGCGAGTTGAAGGAGCGGCACACGCGGCTCCTCCGGGTCGGCTGCGCCAGTCGTCGGGTCGTGCGATTCGATGTAGACGAGTTCTTCTTTTGATACCAAGCGGTGCTGCTGCGGCTTCTGGTAGATCGCCAGCCACAGCACGGCCCATAACAATCCGACCGCCCCGGTGGCGTAAAACGCCGCCTGCCAGCCAAATCGGGCGACAATCAGGGGCACCATGAGCGGCGTGACCATCGCACCCACGTTGCTGCCGGCGTTGAAGATGCCGGTGGCATACGAGCGGTCGCGCTGCGGGAACCATTCGCTGATCGTCTTGATGGCAGCGGGAAAATTGCCGCCCTCGGCGATTCCGAGTGCTCCGCGAGCAACGGCAAAGCCGCTAACGGTGCGCACCGTGCCCGTGGCCATCGCCGCCAAGCTCCAGCCCACGACCGCCAGCGCGTAACCCAGCCGCACGCCGATGTAATCGATTAGCCGGCCTGCACCGAGCTGGCCAAAGGCGTACATCAACTGGAACGCGATGACGATGTTGGCGTAGTCCTTGTCGTCCCAGTGCAGATCCTTGGCCATGGTCGGCTTCAGAATGCCGATGATCTGCCGGTCCATGTAGTTGATGGTCGTCGCGAAAAACAGCAGCGCACAGATCACCCAGCGGATATTCCCCTTCGGCCGCGCGAGCGGAAGCGCGTCGGTCGTCGGCGACGTGAACGTGTCGACCGGATGGTCCGGGGGCGGGGTGGCCGCTGGGGTCATTTCGTCTCTTTCTTCGTGGGCGAAATCCGGATCAGCATCGCCCCGTGCCGTGGGACGGTGGCGGTGAAGTCATTGTCGGTTGTCGCAACCGATTTCTGCCGCCACAGATCACGAACGTCCTGTTGGCCGGTCAGCCCGAGCATTGCCAGCGACACGGTCACCTGAAGCGACACCTCGCCGCGATTGAACAGGCCGACGGCCTTGGAGCCGTCCTCCAGATCCTTCACCCAGACCTCGGTTTCATCCTCAGTCTTCGACACCCGCTTGGCCTGCTGGCCGAGCGGGTCTTGATTGACGGCGATCACTTCGTCATTGGTCAGCAGGCTGAACGTAAAATCGTCCATCTGCGTCATGTCACAGCCGATCAGCAGCGGCGAGGCCAGCAGCGACCAGAGCGAAATGTGCGTGTACTGCTCGTTAGGCGTCAGCCGTGTCGGGTGCAGGGCCGGGCCCCAGCCAACTTTGCCGACGACCAGCATGTCCGGATCATTCCAATGCCCCGGCCCGGCGAACGATTCTTTGCCGTTCTGGCCGAAGCCGATGCCTTCCACGCTGGCCCACGAATCATCGATATCGCCGGTCGTCCGCCAGACCTGGCCGCCGACGCTGTCGCCCCACTTCCAGACGTCGCCCATGCCGTACTGGCAGAGGCTGTAAACGATGTCGCGATCCTGCTTGAGCAGTTCGCCACTCATCAGGCGATACGGGTGCTGCAGAATCTCCAGCGGCGACGGCGGGTTGGGCGAATGGCGAATATCGTCGGCCGTGCCGCCGTACTGGCACCAGTCGTACTTCAGGTAGTCAAAACCCCATTCGGCGTACTGCTTGGCGTCCTGTGCCTCGAACTGATAGCTGCCGTCATAGTTCGCGCACGTGCCGCGGCCCGGCGAGGAATAGATGCCGGCCCGCAGGCCTTTGGCATGAATGTCGTCGGTCAGCGCCTTCATGTCGGGGAACTTCGCGTTCGTTTTGATCCGGCCTTCCGGCGTGCGGCGGTTCTCCAGCGGCTGGGTGTTCCTCACCGCCCAGCAGTCGTCGATATTGATGTACGTCCAGCCGTGATTGATCAGGCCGGATGTCACCATCGTATCAGCGGCGGCGCGAACCTTTTCTTCGCTGACGGCCTCGGCAAAGCAGTTCCAACTGTTCCAGCCCATCGGCGGCGTCAGAGCGATGCGATCGCCGACGGCCACGCGAATTTTCGTCTCAGCCGTGCCCTTTGCATTCGTGGCGCGGACGGTGATGGAATAATCGCCGGCGGTTTTGACCGAACCCGTCAGCCGGCCGCTGGCCGCATCCAGCGCGAGGCCCTCCGGCAGGTTGTCGGCGGCAAACTGCATCGGCCGATCGCCAGTGGCGGCGACCAGAAACAGCAGCGGATGCCCCGGCCGCACACCGACCACGCGGGCACAGTTAATCCGGGGAGTAGCCGCCGGCTTGGGCGTCAGCACTTCGGCCGCTTCGATCGGCGGACTGATCGCTACCGGCACCGCCCCGGCGAAGGTTCGCCGG
>JAQGHK010000688.1 GCA_028288875.1 Phycisphaerales bacterium
TGTCGTTGCCCTGTCGGCTCTCTCGGCTCGCGCGGTGGCCGAGCCGGATCATCTGATCGCGGATTTTGAGGGTGATACCTTCGCCGGCTGGACCGTTACCGGCACGGCCTTTGGCAAAGGTCCGATCGATGTTCCGCTGCCGCTGCAGCAACCGGTGGCCGGTTTTGAAGGTGCTCGATACGTCAACAGTTATCACGGCACCGACAAGGGGCAGGGCACGCTCACCTCGCCCGAGTTTACGATCACGAACAATGCCATCAGCTTCCTGATCGGCGGTGGGGCGCATCCGGGACAGACTTGCATCAACCTGCTCGTAAATAACAAAGTTGTCGAGTCGGCGACGGGCGATAACGATGAACGACTGGCCTGGTATACCTGGGACACCAAAGCATTGGTCGGAAAGAAAGCGAAGATCCAGATGATCGACAAAGAGACCGGCCAGTGGGGCCACATCAATGTCGATCAGATCGTTCAAACGGATGCGCCGCCAGTGCCGGCGCTGTCGACGGCCTTGCTGTATCAGGAAAGTTACCGCCCCCAGTTTCATTTTACGGCCGCCAAAAACTGGCTGAATGATCCGAACGGCTGCGTGTTCTACGACGGCGAATATCACCTGTTCTTCCAACACAATCCGGAAAGTGTGAACTGGGGCAACATGACCTGGGGTCACGCCGTCAGCCCTGATCTGGTGCACTGGACACAACTGCCGGACGCGCTGAAGCCCGACAAGCTGGGAACAATGTTCTCTGGCTCGGCGGTGGTCGACGCAGACAACACCAGCGGCTTCGGCCACGGCAATGAAAAGCCGCTCGTCGCGATGTACACCGCCGCCGGCGGCACGAACCCGGCCTCCAAGGGCCAGCCATTTACGCAATGCATCGCATTCAGCAACGACAAGGGTCGCACGTGGACCAAGTACGCGGCCAACCCGGCCATCCCGCACATCGCCGGTGAGAATCGTGATCCGAAGCTGATCTGGCACGAGGCGACCCGAAAGTGGATCGTCGCGCTTTACCTCGATGGCGATCAGTTCGCGCTATTCGGTTCGCCGGATTTGAAGAAATGGACGAAACTGCAGCAACTGGGCATGCCCGGCTGCTCCGAATGTCCCGACTTTTTCCCGCTGCATCTCGATGGCGGTGCGGCCAAGACAAAGTGGATCTTCACCGCCGCCAATGGCCACTATCTGGTCGGCGATTTTGATGGCACGATCTTTACGGCCGAGCCCGGCGTGCAGCAGGCTGATTTCGGTAACAGCAATTACGCGGTTCAGACGTATAGCGATATCCCCGCGGCGGACGGCCGCCGAATTCAGATCGGTTGGATGCGCGACGGCAAGTATCCGCGCATGCCGTTCAACCAGCAGATGAGCTTCCCGGCCGAACTGCAATTGAAGACGACCGCCGACGGGCCACGTCTGTTTAAGCAGCCGATCAAGGAAATCGAAACGCTGCACGGTAAGCCCAGCGAATGGACCGACCTGAAGCTGAATCCCGGCGAGAATCCCCTGGCCGGTTTGAAGGGCGATTGCTTTCATATCAAAGCTGAAATTGAGCCCGGCAATGCCACAACCGTCGGCTTCAAAATTCGCGGCCAGCAGGTCGTTTACCGCGTGGCTGATCGAAAGCTTGAATCACTCGGCACCGCGCCGCTGGACCTCCAGAACGGGCGAATCACGCTGGAGATTCTGGTCGACCGGACCACGATCGAGACCTTCGGCAACGGCGGCCGCGTGGCGCTGAGCAGCGTCTATCTCACCAAGCCGGAGGATCAACAGCTCGAGGTCTTCGCCGACGGCGGAACGGCCAAAATTGTCTCGCTTTCTGTCTTCCCGGTACAGTCTGCGTGGCGGTCCGAACCGAGTGCATTGCAGAAGTAAGGCTGGCCCGCCGACACCAGCGAATCCGCACCTGTTGATGATTGATGAACGACTGGGCAGCGCCTTCAACTTCGCCGGCCTCGCCTCCGCTGCTTGAATTGGCGGGGATCAGTAAATCGTTCCCCGGCGTTCGCGCGCTCGATGGCGTGTCATTCGATCTACGGGCCGGCGAAGTGCACGCGCTGATGGGCGAGAACGGTGCGGGCAAATCCACGCTGATCCGAGTAGTGGCCGGTGCCCATCGGCCGGACGCAGGCACGATCCGAATCGACGGACAGCCGATCGAGATCACCTCGCCGCGCATTGCGGAGCGTGCGGGTATTTCGATTCTATATCAGGAATTCAATCTAGTTCCGCAGCTCACGGTTCGTGAAAATCTGTTTCTCGCCCGCGAGAAAACCGTTGGCGGATTTCTGAATGCCAAGCGTGAGCGACGCCAGGCCGCCGAACTGTTCAAGACGTTAAACGTCGATATCGATCCGGATGCGAAGTGCTCGTCGCTAACGATTGCGAAACAGCAGGCCGTTGAGATTGCCAAAGCTCTGGCGCTCGACGCTCGCATACTGGTCATGGATGAGCCGACGGCCGTGCTGACACATCAGGAGGCGGAAAACCTGTTTCGCCAGATGGCCGATCTGAAGGCTCGCGGCATCGGCATCGTGTACGTCAGCCACCGGATGGACGAAATCTTCCGCCTGGCCGACCGCGTGACGGTCATGCGTGATGGCCGATATGTCGGCACGAAGCCCATCAATGATCTGAGCCGCGGCACGCTGATCGAAATGATGGTGGGGCGGAAGCTAGAAAATGAGTTTCCGAAGCAGGCCGCACCGGTCGGTGAGCCTCGGCTGATCGCGAAAGACCTGCGGCGTGGGGCGATGGTCAGAGGCGTCTCACTCTCCCTGCGGCGTGGCGAAGTCGTCGGCCTAACTGGGCTGGTCGGCGCGGGTCGAACCGAGGTCGCACGGCTGCTGTTTGGTGCGGATCGCCGTTCGGGTGGATCGATCGAGATTGACGGAAAGTCGCTCAGCCTCCGCACGCCGGTCGATGCGATTCGCCATGGCATTTGCCTGATCACTGAAGACCGCAAAGCGCAGGGTTTGGTGCTCGGCCGATCGTGTCGTGAGAATTTCGGACTTCCAAACCTTCGCCGATTCTCGATCGGCGGGTTTCTGCGGCAGAAACGCGAACGTTCATTTTTCGCGGACTTCGTCTCAAAACTACGCATCAAAATTCCGACGCAGGAAGAGACGGCCAAGAACCTGTCCGGCGGCAACCAGCAGAAAGTCGTGCTAGCCAAATGGCTACAGGCGAATAGCGACATCATTCTCTTTGACGAGCCGACCCGCGGCATTGATGTCGGGGCGAAGCAGGAGATTTATCTTCTGATCAATCGTCTGGCGGCGGCGGGAAAAGCGATCCTCATGATTTCGTCGGAGCTTCCGGAAGTGCTAGGAATGAGCGACCGAATTCTGGTGATGCGAGAGGGCAAGATCGCCGGCGAGATCAGTGACGTGAAGAATGCGACGCAGGAGCAAGTGCTGGCGCTCGCCATGCGGTAGGCGGGATACGAAGCGGACGGGACGGCGATGTTTCAACGAATGGTTTCCAAATCTCTCAGCGAATACGGCATGGCCGTCGTGCTGCTGCTGCTATGCATCTACTACTCGTGGGCGACGGTTCAGCGGCGCTCGGCCGTCGGCGCCGAAGCCGGGACGGATACGGCCGCCCACGTACTGACCGGCGCGGCCAAGCCGCAGCGCGTTGCCATTGTTGCGGGTGCGACGGGAGAAGATCAGAAGTTTCTCGCCGCCGCGACGGAGCGATTAAAGCGCGATGGCGTTCAAACCGTGACGGCGGTCGACGGCCAGCCACTGATGGCCCGCAAGGCGCTAGCCGACCTGGTCGCGGCGAATCAAACGCCCGACGTAATTGTCGCTACCGCTGAAGCAGCGAGTTGGCTCCCTCGGGTGCTCGAGAAGGTGCCGGCCTTGGCTTCAGTTTCAGTCACTAGCCCACAGGCCTCGTCCTGGCCGACGTTTCTGCTGAAGGACAACCTGCTGAACGTCGCGAATCAGATCGTCGTGATCGCCGTGATCGCGATCGGGATGACGATGGTGATTATCACTGGCGGCATTGATCTATCGGTCGGCAGCGTCGTGGCATTCTCGGCGGTGGTGGCGGGGCGACTCATTCGCGACCATGCGGGCGGCACGGCGGCAACCACGGGTGGCCTGATCGCGTGCATTCTTGCGGCCATTGTTGCGGCGGGATTGGTCGGCGGCTTCTCAGGGCTGATGATCACGATCTTCAAGGTGCCGCCGTTCATCGCCACGCTCGCGATGATGCAGGTTGCCAGCGGCGCGGCTTACATCCTGGCGAGCGGCCAATCGATCTACGACATTCCGAATTCGTTCACATGGATCGGCCGCGGTGCTGGACTGTTCGGCGTGCCGAACGCCGTCTGGCTGATGGTGGCGCTGTTTGCGATCGCCCACGTGATCATGGCGCATACCCGGCTTGGCCGGTACATCTACGCGGTCGGCGGAAATGCCGAAGCGGCGCGGCTTTCGGGCGTGCGCGTCGGGCTGATTCTGATGAGCGTCTATGTCCTTAGCGGCATGGCGGCCGGGCTGGGTGGGGTGATCGTTGCCTCGCAATTAAAGAGCAGCTCGCCGACATACGGCTTGAGCTATGAATTGTATGTGATCGCTGCTGTGGTCGTTGGTGGGACCAGCTTGGCGGGCGGCGAGGGGAAAATTCTGGGCACGTTGATCGGCGCGCTGATCATTGCCGTGATCCAGAACGGAATGAATCTGACGGGCGTGGAAAGCTACCGGCAGAAAATCGTGCTCGGCTTTGTCATTCTGGCGGCCGTGTTGATCGACCGATTGAAACGGCGCTCGTGGAGCCTGCCGTACTTCCTGCGGCCGGCGCCAGCTACCCCAATCGGCGCCGCCGCCGGGACGCTGCCACCGGTGGTCGCCGAACGCGAAGCAGAAACGGGCGGA
>JAQGHK010000409.1 GCA_028288875.1 Phycisphaerales bacterium
TGGCGTCCGGGCATTTGCGGTTGGTCAGTCCTGCTTAGCTCACGATCGCATCCGCCTCGATCTCAATCTTCGCCTCCGCATCAATTAACTTGGCCACTTCCACAATGCTTGTCGCGGGCCGGATTTCGCCGAATACCGCGCCGTGAACGGCCGCGACGGCCTGCCATTGGGTGACGTCGGTGACGAACATGCGGGTGCGGATGACGTCTTCGGGACGGCCGCCGAGGGCCTTGATGGCTTCGAGGACGATCGCCAGTGATCGGGCCGTCTGCTTGCCGAGGTCGGCGTCGTAGGTGCCGTCGGAATTCACGCCCACCGTGCCGGTGACGGCGATGGTGTTCCCCGCCCGGACGGCGCGGCTGTAGCCCATTTTCGGCTCCCACGCGCTGCCGCTGCTGGCGTAGGTGCGGCCATTGCGGGTGCTGGTCGTGATCTTGATCGGATTGCTGGCGTCAGACATTTCTAAAATCTCCGGCCGCGATTCTAGGGTGATCTGGTTTTGCCGCCACTGCACGCACGCGACTTGGGAATTGTCCTTTTCTCATCAAGGGCCGGATCATTCTTCCCGATGCGAAGGCAGCGTTATGCCCTGTTCACGTGCTTACCGCGTGTGACCGGTGCTACACCGAGGGGCGGATCAGGCAGCCTATGCGAAGCAGGCGTCCGGTAATCTTTTCGCCAGATAACATCACCGGGTGCCGGCGGGGCCGTCGCGCGTTCGCCATGCTGTATTTCATGGTCTTCATGACCTTGATGATGATGTTCTGCTCCCTCGCCGTTGATCTTGGCCGACTGCGGCTGGTGAAAATTCAGGCCCAGGATGCCGCCGACGCCGCGGCGCTATATGCCGCGGGCGGCATCGTTGGCGGCACACCGGCCGGCGTGCGCGCGCGGGCGGCACAGGCGGCATCAGAAAACCAGGTCGATGGTTCGTCCGTAGTCCTTAATACGTCGACCGATGTTGTCCTCGGCGTCTGGGAACCTGTCGGGCGTACGTTTACGACGCTGACCGGCGCGCAGGAATCGGGCGCGAATTGCGTGAAGGTCACGGTCTACCGCACACAGAGCCGCGGCTGTCAGCCAAAACTCTGTTTCGCGCCAATAGTCGGCCTTCCGGGCAAGGACGTCACAGCGACGGCCATCGCGACGATCGGCAGTGCCAGTGCCTCCAACATCCCTGCGTACGCCGCGCCTTGGCTGGCAGGGATGCCGAATGGCTCGGCCATCGCGGCCACCGGCGGCAACCCGACCCAAGCCACGTCGCCAGCCAATTCACCCGTCCAGTTCACCGCCACCCCGGGCAAGCCGATTCGCTTTGCTTACACCACCGGCACGACGTCGTGGAACGGCATGAACAACGCCCGCTCCTCAGCAGCGGCGGATGGCGACACCACGTGGATCGTCACGCAATCGCCGACCAATGGCATCGGGTCCACCACCGGCCCGCTCAATGCGATGGTCGGAATCTTCCTGGACAGTTCAGCGCCCAACACAACGGCCACCGCCGCCCCTTTGGATTTCAGCACGCCAACCAGTCGTAACTTCAGCACACTCTCGCCGCAGTTGAAGCAGGTTTTCTATATCGGTGATGGGCTGGACGATAACGGCAACCTTCAATCGTTCTATCCGCCCAGCGGCACGGCGCGCATGTACATCGGCACGCTGGATGAAAACGGATGGTGGTGGGACAACACGGGCTCGATTCAGTTCATCGCCGTACAAGGCAACTCGCCCGTTCTCGTTCGGTAATGAGCGAGAACGGGCGAGTTGTAGAGCCAAACTGTCGGCCTATCCGACCGATCAAACCTGAATCATGCCGCCGTCGACGAACAGTTCGACGCCGTTGACGTAGCTGGCGTCATCGCTGGCGAGGAACACCACGGCCTTGGCGATTTCGTCGGGCTTGCCGGCCCGTTGCAGTGGAATGCCGGCGGCCATCTGGGCGAACATGGCGTCGGCGTTGGCCTTGCTGCCGGTGAGTTGCTCGATCGCCGGCGTTTCGATCGGGCCGGGGGCCACGACGTTCACGCGGATGTTCTTCCCTTTCAGTTCGGCCGCCCACGTGCGGGCGAGCGAGCGGACGGCCGCTTTCGTGGCGTTGTACACGCCGAACTGTTCCATGCCTTTGCTGCCGGCGATGGAGCCGTTGAAGACCACGCTTGCGCCCGGGCCGAGCAGCGGCAGGGCCTTCTGCAGCGTGAAGAGCACGCCTTTGACATTGATGTTGAAGAACTTGTCGAAGTGGGCTTCGGTCGCCTCGGCGAGCGGCAGGAATTCGCCCGCGCCGGCATTGGCGAAGATGACGTCGACGCGCCCATGCGCCTTTTTGATTGTGTCATACAGGCGATCCAGATCCGCCAGCTTCGAAACGTCGCCCTGCACGGCCGTGACGTTTTTGCCGATCAATTTCACGGCCTTATCCAGCTCTTCCTGACGCCTGCCGGTGATGTAGACGTACGCGCCTTCGGCGACGAATCGCTGTGCCGTCGCCAAGCCGATGCCACTGTTGCCGCCGGTGACGACGGCGATTTTGTTTTCGAGTTTTCCGGACATGTTGTGCTCCAAATTGTCTGCGTAGGGGCGACATACATGTCGCCCGTGAACGTGATCGAGCCGATCGGGCGACATATATGTCGCCCCTACAAGATGCGTTGCCCGCCGAAAATTACGCGTTCGTTCCGCCGTCGACCGTGAGGCTCGCACCATTGGCGAAACTGGCATCAGGGCTGGCGACGAAGGCGACCATCGCGGCGAGTTCATCGACATGGCCGTGGCGGCCAATCGGAATCATCGCGTGCATGCCGGCCGCGCCGTCGCCTTTGCCGGGGTTCATGTCGGTGTCGATCGGACCGGGCTGCACGTTGTTGACGGTGATGCCGCGGCCACCGACTTCCCGGCTCAGGCCCTGGGTGAGAATTTTGATCGCCCCTTTGGTGGACGAATAAGCGGTGACACCGGGGAAGGCCACGCGTTCGCCTAAACAGCTACCGATGTTGATGATCCGCCCGCCGTCGCCGATGTGCTTGAGGGCCGCCTGAATTGCGACGAACGTGCCGCGAACGTTGACCGCGTACAGCCGATCGAAATCTTCGAGGCTGGTCGCTTCGAGCGTGCTGCCGGCGGCGATGCCGGCGTTGTTAACGAGAATGTCCAACCGGCCGAAATGCTTGGCGGCCTGATTGACGGCCTTCGTCACTGCATCGGCGTCTGCACTGTCGGCCTGGATCGCCAAGGCTTTTCCGCCGGCCGCTTCGATTGCTTTCACAACCGCATCGGCAGGCTCTTTGCCCTTTGTGTAAGTGAGGGCGACACTCGCCCCGTCGGCGGCCAGCCGTTTGGCGATGGCCGCACCGATACCGCGTGAACCACCCGTAACGAGTGCAACTTTGTTCGTGAGCTTGCTCATGATCAACCCCTAATCATCAAAACCCTGCAGGGCCTGCCGGCCGGTTCGCCAGCCGGCAGGTCCACTGCTATCAACTAAAGCGGACTGCATGGACAAGCTTAACGATTTCCGCCGCTGGCGAAGAGGGCTTCGCCGGTAACCCATTTGGCGTCATCGCTGGCGAGGAAGACCACGACGGGGGCAATGTCGTTCGGCTGGCCGATGCGGCCCAGCGGGGTCGTGGAGACCGCCCACTTGTTGAAGTCACTTTCGGCGTCATGGAAGCCGAGCGCCTGCGTGCCTTCGGTTTCCACCAGCCCGGGGTTGATGCTGTTCACGCGAATCTTCTTCGGGCCGAGTTCCTTGCTGAGCGACTTGGTGATCGCATCGACGGCAGCCTTGGTGGAACTGTAGACCGACGCATTCGGCGGCGTGATCGTGGCGACGATCGAACTAACATTAATAATGCTGCCGCCGTTAGCGCCGAAATGCGAAACGGCTTCTTTCGTAGCTAGCAGCAGGCCTAGGACGTTCAGGCTGAAGTGTTTGTGGAAATGCTCAGGCGTGATGTTTTCCAGCGGAGCGAACTCATACACACAAGCGTTGTTGACGAGGATATCGACGTGGTCGTAGGCGGTTTTAGTTTCTGTGAAGAGGCGTTTGATGTCCGCTTCCTTCGAGACGTCGGCTTGGACGGCGATTGCTTTGCCGCCGGCCGCTTGGATATCAGCGACCACTTTATCCGCGCCGCTCTTGCTGCTGGCGTAATTGACGACGACTGAAGCTCCGGCGGCGGCCAACTGGCGGGCGATTTCCGCGCCAATGCCTTTAGATGCCCCGGTGACGACTGCGACTTTCCCTGATAATTTGCTCGACATGACTGACTCCTTGTTTTCCTCGGTATTCTTACCGATTGGTACATAATATACGCACGTCAAAGGAGTGAGGAGGGATTTTATTCAAATCGGTACAGAATTTCGTTAAGACCTGATTTGGCAGGCATTAACAATTCATCGCTCAGGCGTAAGTCTGATTGACCGGGCCGGTGTAAATTTGGCGGGGGCGGTAGATTTTCCCCTTCTGGTCGCGCACTTCTTTCCACTGCGCGATCCAGCCGGGCATTCGGCCAACGGCGAAGAGAACGGTGAACATCTCGGTCGGGACGCCCATCGCCCGCATGATGATGCCGCTGTAGAAGTCGACATTGGGGTACAGCTTGCGGCTGACGAAGTAATCGTCGGCCAAGGCGACCTGCTCCAGGCGGCGGGCGATCTTCAGGAGCGGATCGCTCACATTCATACTGGCCAGCACGTCTTCGGCGGCCTTGCTGAGGATGCGAGCGCGGGGGTCGTAGTTGCGGTAAATCGGGTGACCGAAGCCAAACAGGCGGTACTTCTTTTCTTTGACGCCTTTGAGGAAGTCGTCTGGGTCGATGCCGTCTTTATGAATCTGCTCGAGCTGATTCATAATCTCGACGTTCGCGCCGCCGTGCAGGGGGCCCCAGAGGGCGCAGACGGCGGCGGCGCAGCTGGCGAAGAGATTCGCGTGCGAGCTGCCGACCATGCGGCAGGTGCTGGCCGAGCAGTTCTGCTCGTGATCAGCGTGCAGCAGGAAGATCAGGTCCAGTGCCCGGGCCACTTCGGGCTTGGGCGCTTCACCGAACATCATCTGCAGGAACTTGGCGGTGTAGTTGCCGGCCTTGGCAGGGCCGGGGATGTCGGCGGGCTCAATCGCCGGCTTGCCGACGCTGTGGCGGTAGATGGCGGCTGCCAGCGTGCGCACTTTCGCAATAAGCTTGGAGCTGGTTTCGTCGAAGTCTTTACGTTCGATGTCCAGCACTTCGGGGTGATAGCCACACAGCCCGTTAATACAGGCCGACAGCATGGCCATCGGGCTGGCTTCCTGCGGGAAGCCTTTGAGGATGTTCAGCAGTCCCGGATTCACCGGCGTGTGCTTGGCGATCAGGTTCACGAACGTGTTCAGTTCTTCGGCCGACGGTTGTTTGCCATGGATCAGCAGCGAAGCGGTTTCGAGGAAGCTGCTTTTCTCGGCCAATTCTTCGATCGGGAAGCCGCGATACCGAAGAATGCCTTTTTCGGCATCGATAAAGGTGATGTCGCTGACGCAGCTGCCGGTATTGCGGTAGCCGGGGTCGAGGGTGATATAGCCGGTCTGGTCGCGAAGCTTGGTCACGTCGACGGCCAATTCGCCTTCCGAGCCTTCGGTGATGGGCAGTTCGATCGTTTTGCCGTCGATATTGAGAGTTGCAGTACGCGCCATGGCTCGAGCGAGTATAGGGGAAGATGCGGACCGAATCACGGGCGCAACGCCCGGCATCCCGTCGCCGTGTTGGGCGATGCCGAGTCAGGGGTTGCAAGCGCTACAGACCGTCCAGAGTGAGAAACCGAAGAATAATTAGCCGTCCGGCCTGCTTTCGTCGCACAGATGATACCGGTCGACGTCCGATCTTGTGGCCACGCCACACGGAACAGGCCGGCACCACTCTCAGCCGATCCCGCATGCCGGGTTTAGGGGTTTGATATGAAGTTGCCTGGGTCCTCAACGCGTCGTTCCACCGCTCTTCGCAGTGCTATTGAAGGGCTGGAAGGGCGTCGGATGTTCTCTGCCGCTTACACCGTGACTGATCTGGCGCCTGACCTCAATGGCGTTGAGCACACCGGCCATGCCTACGGCATCAGTGATGACGGTACGAAAGTCGCCGGCGAGTACGACGGCCACGCCACCGTCTGGACAAACGGCGTTCGCAAGGATCTGGGTTTCACCGGATACGCCAAAGACGTCAACAACAGCGGCGTCGTCGTCGGCTTGGACACGACGGCGGGCGAAACCGGCTTCATCTGGAAAAGCGGCGTTGAGACCACGCTCACGCTCCCTGGCAACGCTCATGGCATCGCGAACGCGATCAACAATAACAATGTCGTCGCCGGCACGATCAACATTGGCGGCGTGCAGCACGCGGTCGTCTCGGGGCTCAATGGCGCGGCGAAAGATCTTGGCGTTCCCTCGGGCGGCTATGTCGGCTCGGCGG
>JAQGHK010000417.1 GCA_028288875.1 Phycisphaerales bacterium
GCGTTGGCATAGACCCAGTGATCGGACAGGAGGCGGCTGTCCCTACGCCACCGAACCCCCCATCGATTCCTCAATCCTGGCCAACCGAATGGGGCGATGAGGATTTCGCTGCGCACCCGAAAGCAAAATTCTCGTTTGGCGGATTCGTTACGATGAAGGGTGGCGAGTATTTTTTCGCTCCTTCGCTCCCGTTCTTGAAAAATATCGTCAACCCGCCCAAACCGCCAACGCCGCCCGCCGAGCCCGCCCCACCCGAAGGCACCAAGCCTTACAATGCGACATAGTTCGCCTGGCTGGAAAGTGGCAAGACTGCTAGGAGCTGCCAACAGTGCCATCGGCCGACCGCGCCGCCTTGCTCGCTTTACGAAAATTTCTAGCAATAGCGTACGCGGCCCCGCACCTTGATGATGGCGGGGCCGCTTTGTTTGCACGCTCAATGGCTCAATGGCGAGAGCCACTTGATAAAAGGACTTTGGCAGAGGGGTGCTACGCCAGACCTAGACTAACGGTGCTGCGCCGTGGCTTGGCCTGGCACCTCCCGACACGAGTCATCGAATCAATCGTCTGGTAACGACATACGCTGCACCAATAAGAATTGCACGCTGCCGTGCAGCGTGCAATCGTAAACCGATGGATCACAACGCGATCAATTATCCGATGTAGATGTACGTCGAACCGCCGCCCTTGCCGGTCATTTTGACCTTCTCGGTAGCGAGCAGGTCGACCTTCGACGGCTTATCACCACCAGCCTTTTTGATTTCGTGGGCGAGCTTGATGGCCTTGATGCCGCCTTTGCCAGCTTTCTCGATCAGCTTGAGGGCGGCCGACACGTCCTGCTCGCCCGAACGTTGGCGGCGGGTGTACTTGCGCTTGCCGGTTGAACCGCGAATTGCAGGATCGGAAAAATCACCCGAATCGCCCAGCTGGGAGAGGACCTTTTCGAGCTTGGCCAACTCGGCCCTTAACTGTTTGATTTCGGACTGGATGGCGTTGCGAACATTCGATAATGAAGAAGTCATAGTCCTCCCAATTATGCACATACCTATCTAGGTTTCAAAGCGAGATATATCTTGCGTCGTCTGAATTCTCCGGGAAAATCAACTGTCACAAAACCTTCACTTTATCCAAAAGCTGATATGACATACAGTTGAAGTTAGATCGATTCAATATAAAGCTTAACAGTACAGCACTTACATGGAGAACAGCATGAAACATGGTCACCCCGAAGACAAAAGCAAAAGCGCGCCGCTTCTGGATACAGTGGTAAATCTGAATCATGGCCTGCTAGCAATCGTTGACGCAGCAGTAGCAATTCCACATGCCGCCGCTGCGGAAATAGCAATTGGATTGCATGGTAAAAGAATGCTTCGCGAACGCGGAATCGACAACGTTAATCAACATTCGGTTTCTGGAATGCTCGATAGGCTTTCGCACAAGGTCAGGAATGACAATAAGCGTGGGCGAGAATAGTTTCAGACACATGCTCTTAACGGTGTTAAATTGAATTAGCTATGCGCAATCCTCAAAGTGCTTGATAACTAATTTTCCCATCGACTTAACGATTCCGGCGGCAATTGCGGGCTTGGCGGCAAAAGCGAACGGCCCCAACAAGATAGTGGCCTCCATTGCGGCAATATTGCCGGCCAAGCTGGCAAGTCCAACAACCCCTGCAGTCGTAGTGCCGTCATGCACTGTCCAATTTGCCTTGTAAATCCTACCTATTTGGTAACACATGGTTGCTTCTAGCGAACACAAGATCAGTGTGGCAGCACCGGGAAGCCAAGCGGTGCCCAAAACCATCACCACAGCAGTTCCTGTGTAGCCGTTGACCCACGCCTCGGCTTTTCTACGTTTTTCTGAAAAATCGAAGGCGTCATCTGTTATCATATTATTGCAACTATCGCGATAATATTTTATTGCGTCAAACAAATTAAAGATTGCTGCTAACAGAAGTATGTTTTAATTGCCAAGGCAAGCTGGCGAGCTCTGCGGGACAACTCCGACAGCAGCACGGTACTCGGCCTGGCTTCCCGACAGGTACCTGCTGCCACCCGTTTCGCGCGACGGCACCACTGCCTACCTGTCCAACGGCATTACGTTCGAGAAGGCCCAGACCGTTACCGCTCACGAGTCGGCCCGCCCGCCCGAGCTGTACGAACCCAAAATGATCCTATCGCACTGGATGAGATTGAGCGGACTCTGACCTGACGCTCAAACCGACACGGCTTGGGCGTTGACTGCCGCCCCGGTACCGTGTCGCCGCTTAAACTTTTTGGGGGCCAAGTTGTCCGCGAATCCAACACCAACCCGACAGCCCTATACCGGCCCGAAACCCCTCGTCAGCCGCGCGACGCGGGCGTTGGTGAGCGAAGCCATCGAGGCCCTGTGTCGCGGCGAGATGCCGGCGTTCGTCGATTGCTGCGTTCGGCTGAACCTCGCCGACGAGCAGCGTGGCGACGCGGTTGCCGGCCTAGTGGAATGGTTCGACGCCGAAGACCGAATCGCTGGTGCGATTGCTGCGGGCCTCGTGCTTCTAGTGGGCAGCCGTGCGACCCGAACGATCGAAGAAGCAGAACGCCAGCGGGCGACTGATATTCTTGCCGGAGCTCTAAATTCCGACGACGAAGCCTTGTTGTTGGTCAGTTGCGCGCTGCTGACCAACTGCGCCGCGCCACCGAAGCTCGTTCCGCGCCTCGAACGACTCGTCGGGCATTCGATCGACTATATCCGTGTCTATGCGGCGGCGGCCTTGACGCAATCGACCACGCTGGACTCGCACGGTCTGTCGGTGCTCGCGGCTGGGCTGCGGCACAAAGACAGGCTTCTCTCGGGTATCGCGTGCATGGCGATGCTACAGATCGGTGTTCAGACGAAGGTTTCGCGAACCGTGCTGGAACAGTCCGTGAAGGCGTTGCACGCAGGTGGGCAGTATGACGTCTGGCTGAAGATCAAAAGTTGGGGCGTGCGCAGCGACGGGCTCGCCGAACTGGCGGCCGACACTCTTCGTGATGCCGCCCTGCACCCGGGAATCCGCGGCGCGGCGGCGATCGCCCTGGCGACGCTGTCGGGCGACGCGGACCGTGCGGCGGCGTGTCTGTTCGCGGCGTTGCGCCCGGCGCAATGTCCGTGGCAGGTAATCTCGGGCACGATCGACGGACTCAAGCACCTCGGTCGTTCGCACCTCATCGAAAATCGCCTTCGGTCGTTTCTGGTGTCGGACGACGAACAGACCCGATTCACGGCCGCGTTCGGGCTATTTGAGATCGGTCCGGGCGTGGCCGGTTCTACGGACCTGCTGCTGAGTCGTTTCAAAACAGAACCGGCACGCCGGGTTCGCGAGATGGTGGGCCACGCCCTGAGCAAGATCGCGACCGACGCCGTGATCGACGCGGTGGTCGGCTGCCTGACCGTTGCCGACGGCGATCGGGATACGGCGCTGGGGACGCTCCGGTATACGGGTAAGCCCGCCGCCGCGGCCGTGGGCCGACTGTTTCGCCTTACGAAGGACCGGCGGTTGCAAAGCCAACTGGCCGGCGTTTTGGCGGCATGGGGACAGGACGCAGCGCCCGCATTGGCGGACCTCTGTCACGTCTTGGACACGACCACCGACCTCGATCTGGCGTACACCTGTGTTCGGGC
>JAQGHK010000694.1 GCA_028288875.1 Phycisphaerales bacterium
GGCGACATGTATGTCGCCCCTACGAATGGGTTACCTGATCTTCACGTACGGAATCACGCTCATCCCCGGCGCCAGCAGATGATCCGGATCTTTGCTTTGGCCTTCATCGAAGACGATTTTCACCGGCACGCGCTGAACGACTTTCACGAAGTTACCCGTCGCGTTCTCGGCCGGCAGCACGCTGAAGCGGGCACCGGTGCCGGCCTGAATGGATTGCACTTTGCCGGTGTAATCCTTGTCCGGATAGGCGTCGATCTTGATCGTCACCGGCTGATTCAGCCGCATGTCGGTCAGCTGCGTTTCCTTGAAATTGGCGACCACCCACACGTCGTCACGCACGATGGCCATCAGCGGCGTGGCCGTCGTGGCGTACATGCCGGGCTCGACGTTCTTGGTCGTCACTCGGCCGGCCGCCGGCGCGACGACGTGCGTGTAGCCGAGGTTCACTTCCGCCCGGCGACGGTTGGCGATGCTGGTGTCATATTCACCCTGAGCGCCGGTCACATTCGCGACGGCGACGGCGATCTGGCTCTCAGCTGACGCGACTTTCGCCTTCGCCTGCGCGACATTGGCTGCGGCGTTCTTCTGGGCCGTCACGGCGTTGTCGAACTGTTGCTTGCTGCGGGCGCGTTCCTCGAGCGCTTCAAACCGCTTCAGATCGCGATCCGCATTTTCAAAGGCCACGTTCGCGGCGTCGAGGTTCGCTTTCGCTTCGTCCAGGGCTGCGCGGCTGCTGGTCACCTGGGCCTTAGTCTGCTCGAGCTTGCCCTGACTGGCGGCCTCGCTGCCTTTGGCTTGGTCGAGGGCGACCTGGTAATCGATCGGATCGAGCTCGATGAGGGGGTCGCCTTCCTTCACGAGCGTGTTGTCGTCGACATATACCCGCAGCACGCGGGCCGTGATCTGCGGGCTGATTTGCACGGCGTGCGACTCGATGAACGCGTCGTCCGTCGACACGTAATCCCGCGCGTGCAGCCAGTAAATGACGCCAGCGATGATCCCGACGACGAGCACCACCATCGCGATCCAGAAGATCGGCCGCTTGTAAACGGGGATGGCCTCGGCCTCGTCTTTCTCGTCCTTACTCTTCTGATCCTTCGATTGGCTGTCTTTGCTTTTATCTTGCTTGTCGTCTTTGGAACCGTCGTCACCGGACGACTTGCCTTGCCGCTTGTCGCGATCGCTTTGCTCGGATTTGTCTGATTTCGACTTGGGCTTTTCGTCCTCGGCGTCGTCATCTTCCTTCGGCACGTTCCCATCCGGATGAATTCGATGCGGCTCGCGCGGCCGTTCCACGTGCGGCGTGCCATTGCGCCAAAGCTCCGGCGGTGGGGCGGCGGGGTTCACATCGTCCGGGGCAGGATCGACGACATCTCTTGGGTCCGGGCGGGGATCAGGCATTAACGCACAATAGGCAGCTTCCGCATTCGAATAATGGCGCAACCATTTTGAAACAATGCTGGACATCGCCCGCTGATGCGTGGTAGGGTTTTGTTCGTGTCAAGCACCTACGGCCAACGCATCCGCAAAGCCCGTGTCGCACGGGCACTCAGCCAGGACACGCTGGCCGAGACGGTCGGCATCTCCAAGGCATATCTCTCTCTGATCGAGAACGGCCATCTGAATAACCCGCCGGTTGACGAGAAATTGCTAAAGCTGGAGGCGGCGCTTGGTTTTCAAAAGGGCGATCTGCTGCATGAAGCTCATCTCGCCCGCACGCCGAAGGACATTCGCGCCGTTCTGGCGACTTTGGCCGGCGGCACCCAAACCGGGCACGGCAGCGGTTTGGATACGGCCTATCTCAGCGGCGTACTGCAGAAAGCCGTCGAAGCCCGCACGGCGAATGTCGAACCGGTTCGCCTAGCCGCCGTGCCGGTGATCAATCGGGTCTCCGCCGGCGGGCCATCGGAATTTTCCGATCTCTCGCACCCCAAGGCCGAGGCAGACGAATACGTCGGCTGCCCCAAGGGCATCAACGGCGACACCGACCCCGACGCCTTCGCCGCCCGCGTCAGCGGCGACAGCATGTTCCCCAAATACACCGCCGGCGACGTGGTGATTTTCTCCCCGGCCGCCACCGTGCGCGAGGGCGACGACTGCTACGTGCGGTTGGAAGACGGCCAGACGACGTTCAAACGCGTCTATTTCCAAACCGCCGAAGACGGCAGCGAAGTGGCCCGATTGGTGCCGCGGAATGCGAAGTACGACGTGCGCGTGGTGCCGGTGGAGCAGATCACGGGGGTGTATCGGGCGGTGTACAGGTATCAATCGCTGGCGGGGGATTAAATCTCACCGATAATGCGGTGAACCGTGAATTCCTCGGCAGCCATCGCGCTTTCCATTGGCCAGTCGTGAGACAAAAATGGGCTTGTCTCCTCTCGAATATTTCGCATATCAGTACAGCCGAATCCGGACAGCGGTCCCCAACAAATATCGACCCAATGCCCATCTTGCCTGACGGAGATCTCCCAAGAATTGTATTCAGGATTGATTGTCCGAAAGGTGATAACCGCGTTAGGCAGGCGTAGCGAAAGTGCTTGCACCAGTGCGTCGCGATCAATGATAGGGACGCGCTCCATTTATGCGTTAGATTAAAGACTATATTGCGCGAGTTGCCAAAGCTGCTGCGGTGGCCGCCACTTCCAAACTCCGCAACCCGTTGGCTTCCGTGATCGTCCGCACATGCTCGCGATCATTCGCATACGCCACCTGATCCGCCATCAGGCCGCGAATGACTTGGCCGTAGAGCGCCGGCTTGTCCATCGGCACCCGGCCGGTGATGCGGTATCGGCCGTCGGCGTTCCACGTTTTGTGACGGGCGGTAATCGTCGGCTCAGGGATTGATGTTGAGGACAAGCCGACGCTGTAGCCGCTCAGCAGCGTATGAATCCGATCGACCTGCTCATGGCCCAGCAGGCCATCGATTTCAATGCTCTCAGTCAGCCACCCGCGCAGCAGAATGTCGCCGCGTTCGCAGATCAGCCGCAGTTCCTGCCGATCGAGCAACTGCGGCTGGTGAAAGCCGTGATACTGCTCGACCAACACGCCATTGGGATGTTTGGTGGTGCACCGCACCTGCTCTTCGATCGCGTCATTCCCCGGCCGGGTGGAACTGATCGCGCTCTGCACCTCGCCCGGCCCGAGCCACATTTCGAAGAGGTCGAAAAAGTGCACGGCGTGTTCGACGAAAATGCCGCCGCTCTTGGACCGGTCCCAGAACCAGTGCGTCGGCGACAGTTGATTATCGCGGGCCAAGTTCAGCAGATTGCCGGCGATCACTTCGCCGAGCAGTTTTTCCTTCACGATTGTGTCGACGACCTGATTCAGCGGGTCGTAGCGCATGATCAGATTGACGGCCAGCACGCGATCGGCGGCGGTGGCGGCGTCGATCATCGCCCGGCCATCCTCCGGCGACAGGGCCAGTGGCTTTTCGCACAGCACATGCTTCTTCGCCGCGACCGCCTGCTTCACGAGGGCGGCGTGCGTGAAGGGCGGCGTGGCCAGGTGGACGACGTCCACGGCTGGGTCGGCCAGCATCGCGGCGAAGTCGTGATACGCGGTGATGCCGAACTCGGCTGCCAGTCCGTCCGCGGCGGGCGCGTTCGTATCGCAGACGGCGACGGGTTTGATTGAATCGAGCGATTGGTATTGCTGCAGGCAAAAGCTGCCAAACGCGCCCGCGCCGAGTAAGCCGTAGCCGAGGGGTGATGCCATGCGAGCCTCCGTGTTGCGTGCATCATAGGTCGCAAGAATGTTCGTGACCGCGGCCGTTTGTGTAGCTGCGACGCCTGCGTCGCCTTTTTGCGAACATTGAAGTCTTGCGGTAAGGCGACGCAGGCGTCGCAGCTACAAGGCCAGGGGCCGTACGCGGACGACCAGGGCCGGCGGGATTTCCGGGCGCTTGGCCCAGCTGAACGCGCTCTTGGCGGACATGCCGGCGGGGAAGGCGGGCTCTTCGAACGCGTCCGCCACGAAGCCGGCGGCGAAGCATTCGCGCAGCAGGCCGCTAATTGAACGGTGGAACATCGGGTGCGGCTCGGGCTGGTTGATGATGCCTTCACTGGCGTCGGTGCGTGGCGACAAATAGAAATCATTCGCCACGCCGAACCGCTGCCGGGTGCGGCCATCCTCGCCAGTGAAGAATTCGGACGTCATGCGCGTAGTCGTGGCGTTGAAGGCGGGGTGACACACTGAAAACACGAACACGCCATCCGGTTTCAGTAGCCGACGTACCGCGGCCAGCAGCGGCGCGATCTCGGCCAGGTCCATCATCGCCATCGAGCAAACGGCCGCATCGAAGGTGGCGGCGTCGCCGAGCGTGGTGAGGGCGTCGGCGCTGGTCGCGTCGATCACGCGGTAGTCGATCCGCAGATTGGCCGGCGTGCGGATTTTGGCGCGATCGATGAAGACGGCCGCGCCGTTCAAACGCCGTCACGCTCGCGCCACGAGCGGCCAGCAGTCGCGAATAGTTTCCGTTGCCACAGCAGGCATCCAGAATTGTCTTGCCCGCCACGTCGCCGAGCAGGCGGTCCGTCGTCGGCATGATCAGGTGTTTCTGGAACGCATTGCCTTCGCCCAGATGGTCGTCCCAGAAGCCGGCGATGCGGTTCCAGACTTCGGTCGTGTCGGTCATGGGTTGCATGATGCGTGCGATTGTTTCACGCATCAAACGAGTAGGCCCTGGCAACGCTGCCAGGGCCTCTCGAGCAGAATCAATTGTGTAGCGGCCGCGTCGGTTCGACGCCAGGCCGCGGGGTCTGCTTAGGCGGCGTGGGCACTCACGATGGCGTCGAAGCCGATGAAGGCGTTCGCGGCCGTCAGGGTGACGTAGCCGTCGCTCTTGCCGTCGGTGGTAGTGAAGCCATCAAGGCCCCACGGGTTGCGGACGACGAGCTGCCGGGTGCCGTTGGGCAGCTTGGTGATGCGGACGACGCTGTACGCATGGCCGCCGATCAGGTTGGTCGAACCGGCGGGCGTGTCGGTCGCCAGGGTGACCAGGTCGCCGGCGGTCAGACGCTTCTGGATCGCGTCGAGGAACGCGTCGGCGTTTTTCACGTCGGTTGTCCAGGTCGTCAGAGGATTCTTCGTGCCGATGGCGTTGAACGCTTCAGTCATCCAGCCGCTGTTCAGCGAGTCGTAGCTACCCTCGCCGTAACGGGCAAAAGCGTAGGCCTTTTCGATGACCGCCACCCACATGCTGCCGCCGATGCCCAGCGCGGCATAAGCCGGCGTGGTGCTGGTGGCATTGAACGTGGCCAAGTCATTATCGACGCGGTAGAAGGTGGACGCGCCGCTGAAGTTCTTAAACCGCACGCCGTACGTGCCGTCGCCCAGGTCGACGACCATGTTGCGGATCGCATCCGGCGTCGTGTTGGCCGCGGCGGCCAAGCTGGACACCAAGTAGCAGTCGCCGGTCTGGCCCTGCTTCACGTCGTCGGCGGTCGGGCCGTTGGTGGCGAACAGGGGGCGGTTTTCAAATTTCTTATAGACGTAGGTTTTGCTCGTGACGTCCGGGTCACGGAGGCGTTGGCCGGCAAGGGTCGTGGGGACGGCTTCGGAGCCGACCGCGAACTTGCTCGCCACGAACGACGTCACTTTATCGACGCTGTGCGACGTTTCGTACGCGTCGGCGTCGTAGATTTTTTCGGTGGACTTGTTGTCCATCCAGAACGAGTCTTCGCCCGCGCCGCCGGACAACGCATCGTTGGCCGCGCCGCCGATGGAAACAAGATTATCGCGGCCGACCATGCCGTAGAGGTAGTTCGTGCCGGCGCCGCCGTAGAGATTGTCATCGCCCGAGCCGCCGGTGAGGGTGTCGGTGCCTTCTTCGCCGTAGAGGAACATCGGCGTCCAGATATTGGCGGCGACGGTAATGCGGTCATCCCCGGCCATCCCGTCGATGCGGATGGCGGAGTAGGTGCCGGGCAGGATTTTAGAAAAGCCGGCCGCGGTTTTCACCGTGTAGGCCGTGCCGCTGTAGGTGAGTGAGATCGTGTCCGCGCCGGCCGTGCCGACGATCTTCAACATCGTCCCGCCGGCGTACGGCAGGGTCGAGGTGGTGAGGGCCGCCA
>JAQGHK010000486.1 GCA_028288875.1 Phycisphaerales bacterium
TACGCTGCCATCTACGAATTCCACCATCGAATGCACGATCGATTCCGGATGCACGACGACCTGAATCTGCTCCGGCTCCAGGTCGAACAGCCAGACCGCTTCGATCAATTCGAGCGCCTTGTTGAACATCGTGGCCGAGTCGATCGTGATCATTCGGCCCATCTGCCAAGTGGGGTGATTCAGCGCGTCGGCCAGCGTCGCCTGTTCCACTTTTTCGATCGGCCATTCCCGGAATGGCCCGCCGCTGGCAGTGAGGATGACCCGTTTCACTTCGCTGCGCCGGCCGGCGAGCATGGCTTGGTAGATCGCGGAGTGTTCGCTGTCGACCGGCAGAATCGTTACGTTTTTCTCGCGCGCCAGCGGCATCAGCAGCCCGCCGGCGATGACGAGCGATTCCTTGTTCGCCAGCAGGAGCGGCTTGCCCGCCTCAACGGTGGCCATCGCCGCCGGCAGCCCGGCCGCACCGAGGACGGCGGATAGCACCATGTCGACATCGTCGCGCTTCACGAGATCGAGGAGTGCGTCGTTCCCGAAACTGACGTGGCAAAGCTTGTCGGCGAATCGCGACCGAATCGCCTCCTGCTCACACGGCCCGGTCACCGCAACTGCACGCGGCCGAAGAGAGGTCACCTGATCGAGCAGCACGTCGCACCGCGAATGCGCCGAGAGTGCCGTGCACCGATGCGAGTCGCCTAAATGCCGGATGACATCGACGGCCTGACAGCCGATCGAACCGGTGGAACCGAGAATGGCAACGCGCGTGGGCAAAGCGGGAATGATAACGAGGGGCGCCGTCTGTTGCGCGTCGGCTAACGCCTGGCAGGTCGGTGGCTCGGCACCTGTGTAGCTGCGACGCCTGCGTCGCCTTGCCAAAGCGATTTTACTAAACGCACCTGCTTGGACATCCGAAGTGGCGCTGCGTGAGGCGACGCAGGCGTCGCAGCTACGGCATGCAGGCTCGCTACGCCGGCTTTTTCACGATGAACAAGTAGTTGAACCCGCGGAGGAAAAAGTTCCCCTCGTCGGCGGCCTTGCGGTAGTTCCCCATCTCCAGCGTTTTGTTGTGGCGAACCACGCTGATGATGTCGACCGGAATGAAGCCGACGTCCTGCAGCCGGCGGAAGAGCTCAAAGCCCAGCGGATAGAACGCTTTGCCATGCTCGTAACTGTCGCTGACGTACAAGCCCATCATTTTGCCGGGCTTCAGAACCCGCAGGATTTCCTTGAATGCGTCAGTCATCGCATCGTAATAGCCCGCGGCGGCGTTCAGTTTGCCGATGTCGCGCGGGTCGGGGCCGTAGTCGATATGCGTGCTGTACGGTGGATCGATGAAGACCATGTCGACCTTGTTCGTCAGTTCCGGCGGCAGCTTGCGGGCATCGACTTTGAAGATGTCTTTGCGCGTCGGGTGCACGTCATAACCCAGCGCCCGCCGGCCGGTATCGCGGGCGACGTCGAGCGTGGTGCCGCTGCCGCAGAAGCAGTCGACGACCAGATCGCCCGGCTTGGTGTAGCGGTCGATCATGTTCCAGATGATGTAGCTGGGCGTTGCGCCGACGTAGCCGGGGATGCCTTGCTGCGTGTCGCCGTAATCCTGGCTGGGATATTCCCAGAGGGTGGTGACCTGCCGGCGGAGCGGGGGCTTGGCTGGGGGCGATTTCCCGCGCGGGCCATTGGATGGCGGCGGGCCATTGCGCGGGAAAGATTTACCGCCGGCGGGGCGATTGGGGCGACGGTCCATAGGATTCGTGATACCCGTCTCCATCCGATCCGGCAACGGAGGAACCCAAACACTGAAGATGCGGCAGCCCGCGGTTCAACCGCCGTGCTTGGACGCTCGCACAATGGACGCGACGCGCCGCGTGAGGTCGACCGGTTCCACGGGTTTCGCAGCGTGCATTTGGAAACCGGCGGCCAGGGCGCGGGTCTGGTCATCCACACTGGCAAAGCCCGTCAACGCCAAGGCGGGCAGGTGGCGGAACGGCTTGTCACTCTGACGAACTCGCCCGATGAACTGCAGGCCGTCTTCGCCGGGCATGGCGACGTCGCTGACGAGCACATCGAACGGCTTGGTGCTGAGCAGGCCCCATGCGTCGGCAGCGCTGCGGGCGGTCAGCACATCGGCCCCGGCCTTGCGGAGCGAGGCGGCGATGACCGTGCGGGCCGACTCTTCGTCGTCGACGACCAGAATGCTGATGCCCGCGAGCGCCTCAGCGTCCGCGACAGGGTCGGCGGTTGACCCCGGCACGGTGTCGGCCGCTTCGGTGACCGCCGAGAGGGGAAGCGTCATCTCAAACCGGCTGCCTTGGCCGGGGCCTTCGCTTTTGGCGCAGACGGTGCCGTGATGGGCGTCGACCACGTGTTTGACGATGGACAGGCCCAGCCCGAGGCCGCCCTTATCGCGAATGGCTTCGCCGCCAACCTGCTTAAAGCGCTCGAAAATGGCTTCAATCTGGTCGACCGGAATGCCCATGCCGCTGTCGTGAACGATGACGCGGGCCGAGCTGTTGTCCACTTCGAGGCTGATCTGGACTGTGCCGTCCTGAGGCGTGAACTTGATGGCATTGGCCAGCAAATTGGTGACGACCTGCTGCAGGCGGTGGGGATCGCCGTGGACGATCAGGGCGGGGTTCCATTCGCCTTGAATGAGTTCGACATCGCCTTGGGCGGCAATCGGCTTGGCCGCGTTGACGGCGGCGGCGAGCACCCGGGCCAGCGACACATCCATCGCCCGCATATGAAATTTACCGTTCAAAATCCGGCTGACATCCAGCAGATCTTCGATGAGCTGCGACTGGGCTTTAGCCTGCTGCTTGATCGTTTCGACGGCCTCTTTCTGCTCGGCCGCGTCGAGCACGTCCATCTCCAGCAGTTGCGTCCAGCCGAGGATGGCAGAGAGGGGCGTGCGCAGTTCGTGCGACACGATCGACAGGAACTCGTCTTTCGCCCGGCCGGCCTGTTGAAGGGTTTCCTCCGCGAGTTTGCGGTCGTGGATATCGGTGCAGGTGCCGAACCAGCGGACGATTTGCCCGTCGGCGTCGCGTGTCGGCAGGCCGCGTGCCAGGTGCCAGCGGTATTCGCCATCGGCGGCGCGGCGGAAGCGGTATTCGGTTTCGTAAGGTTCGCCGCTGTTTAGACTTGCGGCCCAGCAGGCGGCGCAGCGGTCGATGTCATCCGGGTGAAGGAAACGTTGCCAGCCATCGTCGTCAACGTGTTCGTCCTGTGAGCCGGTGTAATCGAGCCAGCGGCGGTTGTAATACTCGTAGGCGCCGTCGCCGCGGGTGATCCAGACCAACACGGGCATGGAATCGGCCAGATCACGAAAGGCCGTGTCGAGCGGGGCGGGGCAGGTTGCCCGGGAGGGAGCACCGGCGACGGCCGCACCGGAATCGGGGTCGAAACTTCGGCTTCTGTTCGGGCTCATACGTCGGTCCCAAGATCATACGGGGCATCCCTCGAGGCAGACACTCAAATATGCGAAAGGGATGAAAAATTGTTCACTATGAACAGCAGATTAACAAGCACGGTTGGCCTTTACGATTGACACGCCGCCCGTCGCCCGACGACAACTGTTTTTGTATGAAGTTTCCAGCAATCGCCATCGTCGGCCGACCAAACGTCGGCAAATCCAGCCTTTTGAATGCGCTCGCTCGCAAAAAAATCAGCATTGTCGAAGACGTGCCCGGGGTAACGCGAGATCGCGTCGCCTTCCATCTGCCGATCGACGGCAAATATGTCGAGATCGTCGACACCGGCGGCATGGGCTTCAATGACGAGCAGGGGCTCAGCGAACACATTGAGCAGCAGATCCGCATCGCCGTCGACCGCGCCGACCTGGTGCTGCTGGTCTGCGATGCCACGGCGGGGCTGACCTCGGCCGATAAGACGATTGCGCTGATGCTTCGCAAGAAGAACGTCAAGACGATCGTCATCGCCAACAAGATTGACGGGCCAAAATCTGACCCGCTCATCGGCGATTTCAGCCGCTTGGGCTTTGGGAATCCGATCGCCATTTCGGCCACCAACGACCGGAATCTGGATCTTTTGATCGAAGCCGTGAAAGGGCAGATCGATCTGACCAACGCCCCAACGGACCTCCCGCCGCCGGCCATGCACGTGGCGATTGTCGGGAAGCGCAACGCCGGCAAAAGCACGCTGGTGAACGCGATCGCCCGCCTTTATGAGGATGATCCGCAGCGCGTGATCGTCAGCGAAGTGGCCGGCACGACGCGGGATAGCGTCGACGTCCGGTTTGAGAAGGACGGGAAGGCGTTGATCGTCATTGACACCGCCGGCGTGCGAAAAATGCGTCACATGGTGACGAACGACCTGGAATTCTACAGCTTCCACCGGGCCGAGCGGAGCATCCGCCGGGCGGACGTGGTGCTGTTCCTGATCGACGCCAGCCAACCTATCAGCGACCCGGACAAGAAGCTGGCCGCCTACATCGCCAGCGAGTTCAAGCCCGTCATCATGGTGGTAAACAAGTGGGATCTCGCCAAAACCGCGATGGCCGAGGCGAAAGAGGGCGAGGCGCAAAAAGTGCCTCGGGACGTCGATCTGATGGACGAATACGGGAAATACCTCGACGCCGAGCTGCGTTTCCTGGACTACGCCCCGATTGCGTTCACGACGGCCAAGGACGGGAAGAACATCCAGCAGGTGCTGGATCTCGCCCAGCACCTCCATAAGCAGGCCAACGAGCGTGTGACGACCGGCAAGCTCAATGCGGCCTTGGAAGCTGTGATTAAGGAAAGGGCTCCTTCATCGAAGCGGAACGAGCGTCCGAAGGTCTATTACGCCACCCAGGTCAGCATCGCACCCCCAACGCTGGTGCTTTTCGTTAACAATCCGGACATCATCGATGAGAACTATCGTCGGTTCGTGACTAATCGATTCCGCGAATTACTTCCTTACGCGGAAGTACCTATTCGTCTGCAGGTGCGTGGCCGGGCCCGTACGAAGCTGGATCTGCCGGGAAAGATCGCCAATGCCGCCGATGCCAAGCAGCGGCGTCAGGCGACGATAGACGCCAGGAAGGGCCCTAAGCGTCACGGCTCATAAGATGGCTCTTAGGCGGCTGGGATTTTTTTACGTCCCGTACGCTTGACGTCCAGCTTTTAATCCGCATAATCGCCCCCTCACTCGACCGCAGGGACGCGAAAAAACGACCCGGCCAAGAGTGACGCGACAGCGAGGTAAACCCTCTCTGGTCAAGGCGTTAAGTGAGTGTCGGCTTCGGCCTGACACTCACGAGGTGAAAATAAAAACTTCATCACGACGACTTGACAGCGAAACGATTC
>JAQGHK010000498.1 GCA_028288875.1 Phycisphaerales bacterium
AGTTTCGCTGCGATTTTTGCGATGGGATACCCCGTCGCTTTCGACGCGAGCGCGGACGATCGCGACACACGCGGGTTCATTTCGATGACGACCATCTCGCCGGTCTTCGGGTTGATGCCGAACTGGATGTTGCTGCCGCCGGTTTCGACGCCGACGGCGCGGATGACCGCGAAGCTGGCGTCACGCATCTTCTGGTATTCTTTGTCCGTCAGCGTCTGGATCGGCGCGACGGTGATGCTGTCGCCGGTGTGGACGCCCATGGCGTCGATGTTCTCGATCGAGCAGACGACAATGCAGTTGTCGTTCTTATCGCGAACGACCTCCATTTCGAATTCTTTGTAGCCGATGACGCTCTGCTCGATCAGCACTTCGGTGACCGGGCTGGCGTCCAGGCCGCGCTGGACGATGTCTTCGAATTCCTCGCGGTTGTAGGCGATACCGCCGCCCGTGCCGCCGAGCGTGAAGGCGGGCCGAATGATCAGCGGCAGGCCAATGTCGGCCAGCACCTTGCGGGCGTCGTCCATGTTGTGAACGACGCCGCTGCGCGGCACGTTCAGGCCGATCTTGAGCATCAGGTCTTTGAACACCTGACGGTCTTCGCCTTTATGGATGGCGTCGCGGTCGGCGCCGATCATTTTGACGCCGTACTTGGTGAGGATGCCTTGGTCGAAGCAGGCCATACCGGTGTTCAGGCCGGTCTGGCCGCCGAGGGTGGGGAGCAGCGCGTCGATCGGCGTGCCGTTGGCCTTTTCCCGGGCCAGGATCTTCTCGACCGCTTCCGGCGTGATCGGCTCGATGTAGGTGGCGTCCGCGAATTGCGGATCGGTCATGATCGTGGCCGGATTGCTGTTGATCAGGACGATGCGGTAGCCCTCTTCGCGCAGCGCGCGGCAGGCCTGCACGCCCGAATAATCGAACTCACACCCCTGGCCAATGACAATGGGGCCGGAACCAATGATGAGGATGCTATGAATGTCTGTCCGGCGCGGCATCGAGGCGGTCTTTCGTTGCGAGGAAAAAGCGCGCGAAAGGTAAGGGCGATCGCCTCGGTTTTCAAACGGGCGCGGAAGCGCCAATTTGGATGGGTTGGCCGCAGATGGACGCAGATGAACGCGGATCAGAAATACAATTTCTGTATTATCTGCGTCTATCCGCGTTCATCTGCGGCTAAATCATGCTTGACCGGCCCGGCGTTTGGCGATGGCGGCCTGCATCAAGGAGGGGCAGAGGAGCAGTGTGAGCGGGTTTTCGACGCCTTGGAGGGCGGCCAGTTTCTTGAGTTCGCGGATTTCGCTGCGCTTCAGGCCGGCTTCCTTGCACAATTGTCGCATCAGCTTGGTCGGGCTGTTGACCTCATTGCTGTTGCGTGGCGCACGGTCGGCCCGCTTTTTGAAGACGGAAACCAGGACGCACAGCCCGACGAACGCCGCGATGACGGCCAGCACCTGGGCCGGGTTCACGTCGCTCGACATGGTGTCGCCCATGCTCTTGAAGATGTCGTCCGACGTGGTGGCGGCCAGCAGGCTTGGAAGACTGAACATCACGCCACCTTCGCGTTGTTGGATGGGTTTGCCGGCGGCCGATTCATCTGCTCGACCACGCTTTTCAGCAGCGCCACCGCGTACCGGCGGACGCGCAAATTGTCGTCACCCTGCGCCATCGCCCCGACGTCGCGCAGCAGCGTCCAAAGGCCGGCCTGGCGGAGCGTCCAGAGGGCGCTGATGCGGTGCTCGGATCGCTGGTCCCGCAGCATCTCGTGCAGGTGCCCGGTGGCCGAGGCGATGCCCATGGTGTGCATGGCCTTGATGGCGTTGGCGCGCTCGCGGCCGCTGGCGCTGCGGGTGCGGGCGTCCAGCAGCTCGGCGTGGGCGGCCGACTGCTTCTTTTCGAGGACTTCGATGGCGTTGGCGCGGACCCGCGCGTCGGCGTCGTCCAGCATGCGGTTCAGGATGCCGCTGTCGGCCGCGTCATGGCTGGCGAGCAAGGCGGCCGCCTTGGAGCGGACCTTGGCATTAGGGTTCACGCACAGCCGCTCGATCGGCTCGCGGAACTGGTCCGCCAGGCCGAGCTCGTCCAGAATCTGCATGGCCCGCACGCGTTCTTCCGGCGAGCCATTGAGGTGGCGGGCGATGCGGACGGCGGCGTCCGGCACGAGCTTCAGCATCACCTTCCCGGCCGGGCCGCGGGCGGCGGGCGTCATGGTGTCGAAGCGGTTCCAGAACGTCGTAAAGCCGACTTGCCCCACCGCCCGGCCGATCAGCCGCCGGACGCTGTCTGTGCCGCGCGTCATCCGCTGCAGCAGGGCATTCTCATATTCGTGCGGGCGGCGGCGGATCAGCTCGCGGACGGCGATGCGGACGAACCGCTCGTCCTCGTCGTCCAGCATGGCCTTCAAGAATGCGGCGGACGTCTGCATCGGCCGGGTGGCGGCGACGCGCAGCACGTGCAGCCGAGACAGCGGGTCGGCGGAAACGGACTTGAGGATGGCGATCAGCCGTTCGTCCTGCTCCGTATCTGCCAGGCCAGACGCGACGATCCACTCGGCCACCCGCATGCCGTCCTGCGGCTTGCGGCGGTCAATGTCGTACCCGATGCGGTCCGCGTCCCACCATAAGCCCCGCGTGACGGTGTGGATGCACGATTTAAGCTGGTTTTCGGCCAGCCAGTGCGTGCGGCGGAGTAAGGCGTCGAACACGCTGGTATCGGTCGTCTGTGCCATCGCGACGGCGAAGTTGCTGCGCAGGTGGCCGTGCGAAGCGCCGAGCAGGAAGGCTTCGACGTGGTCCGCCGCCGGCGGTTGCTGCAGCTTGCGGGCCATCGAGGCCTGCCCGCCGTGGCGAACGGTTTTTAGGATCGCCAGGATGCGGCTCTGCGGGTGGTCGCACAGCAGAAGCGCGGCCCGCATGAGGTCGGCCAGGTGCTTGGTGCGGACGAAGTCGAGGGCGCGGGCGACGGCGGATTCAATTTCCGGCCGCTGCCGCATGACGGCGGTGTAAGCCGTCGCCAGGTCGACGCCGGCGGTCGGGGCTTCCATGACCGTGGAATCGTGCTTGGCCTGGGTGTCGCCGATGCAGGTCAGATCCTCATCGTCGGCCGGGGCTTTGCGCTGGAGGTTGCGGGATTCGTAGTGCACCCAGCGGGCCATCTCCAGCAAGGCGTCGCAGGCGGCCTTGGAGAGGTCTTCGTCCTGATCGCGGAGGTTTTCCGACAAGACGTAGCCCAGTTTCCCCTGTCGGCTCGCGGCGATGATGCTGATGGCGGCCAGCCGAGTGGGCTTGTCGGTCGATCGGCCGCCTTGGCTGAGGGCGTGGTAGAGCTTCAGGGCATCCGCGACGACCTTCTTCTGCAGCATTTCCGGCAGCACGGCGTACTGCGCCAGGATGCCCAGGTGCGAGGCCGAGGTGTTCCGGGTGATCAGGACCTCGAGGAGCATCGCTTGCTCCGCCTCATTGCCGAGGCGCAGGGCCTCCAGCAATAGATCGTCGGCCGCGCGATTTTCAGCGCGGCCAATGGCGGCCAGCAGGCGAGGGAGCTTCACGTTTCAGTTATCGGACGCACCGGCGATCCAACTGCAGAAAAGATTCACCACGGAGGCACGGAGACACGGAGAGGGAAAGAAAGGGACGGATTCAACCCGGTTTTCCTCTTCTCCGTGTCTCCGTGCCTCCGTGGTAAGTCTTGTTTCTGCCTACGCCTTGGCGTTGTCGCGAGGGTGCCTGCCGCTATACTCGCGCGTTGACTAACAGACTGCGAAGGAGCCCATGTCCGATCATTCCACCTCTCACGCGACCACCGTCCGCGGCATCGATTACAAGGCGACTTTCCCCTTCGTCCACCTGTTTAAGGGCTTTCGCCTCGCCATCGACCCTTCCAAGATCCTGCTGGCGCTCGCCCTCCTGCTGCTGGTGTACGCCGGCGGCCGGATCATGGACGCCTTCTGGCCGGACAGCCATCGGGCCGTTCAGGGCGAGTTGGATGCCTACGCCGTTCAGCACGTTCGTGTGCCCGAACTGCGGACGAATCGGGCCGATCGGACGAATCTGGAAGCGGATTTTGAAACCTTCCGCCGCGGGCAGGTCACTGAGCGCGTTTCGGAGATCAAGCAACGCCTCGCCAGCCTCGGCCATCCTGATTTTGAGGCGAACTACGGCGGCCTGAAGAAGGCCCTGCGGTTTCAGCGCGACGACACGATCAAGCGCATCGACAAAAGCTATGACGATCTGACCGTCAAAACCGACGAAGCCAAGGCCGCCCACGACGCCTCGATCCAGTCGGCCCACGCCAACTATGCCAACGAAGTTCGTGAAGCCCAGAAGCTCGACAGCGAAGGCCTGTTCATCCACTTCCTGCGGTTTGAAATTGATCGCATTGACGCGGTGGTCTTCAACGCCGTGAAGCTGAACGGCGAAGGCTTGACGGGCGTCCTCGCCGGCCTAGGCGATTTCTTCATCACCGCCCCGGCCTGGGCATTCCGCCATCACACCGTTTACTTCGTCATCTTCTTCGCCGGCCTCCTGATCCTCTGGTCGATCTTCGGCGGCGCGATCGCCCGCATTGCGGCCGTGCAGGTCGCTCGCGATGAGAAGATTTCCGTCCGCCAGGCGTTGCGATTCAGCACGGGCAAGGTGCTGAGCTTCGTCTTCGCCCCGCTGATTCCGATCATCATCGTCGCCGTGCTGGGCCTGATCATGGCGGTGGCGTCGATCCTGATCAGCGTGCCGGGCTTGAGCGGCATCTGGTCGGTGGTCATCGGCGCGATCTTCTTCCTCGCCCTGCTCGCCGGCCTGGTGATGATGCTGACGGCCGTCGGCCTGATCGGCGGCGGGCATCTGATGTACCCGACGATCGCCGCCGAAGGCTCCGACAGCTTCGACGCCGTCTCCCGCAGCTTCAGCTATCTCTACGCCCGCCCGTGGCAGTTGGCGTTTTATTCGCTGGTGTCGCTGGTGTACGGCGCGATTACGTACCTGGTCGTCCGCCTCGCCTTGTTCGTTCTGCTGCTGCTCGTTCACGGCAGCATCAACCTGTTCCAGTGGGGCCACGCCGTCGACGGCACGCCGATCTTTGAAGCGATGTGGCCGAAGCCCACGAACTTCATGACGCTCAGCTTCGACACCAACTACGCCTCCCTCGGCGCCGTGCAGGCCACCGGGGCCGGCCTGATCTCGTTCTGGGTATACCTGGCGATCAGCATCCTCGGCGCGTATGTCATCAGCCTCTACCTGTGCAGCGGCACGCTGATCTACTTCCTGCTCCGCCGCGATGTGGATGCGACGGAACTGGATGAGGTCTACTTGGAACCGAACGACGATGAACTGAGCGAGGCGGCCGTCACGACGGAGGCCACGCTGGCGTCCGACGCGGCCGCCTCGCCCGTCGCCCCGGCCCCCGCTGAGCCGGCAGGCCAGCCAGTGGATACGCCCACGCCGCCGGTGACGAATCCGCCTTGGAACGCGTAAACCACGGCGATCCAATTTCCGTAGCCGCAACGCCTGCGCTGCCTCGCCGCAAGACCCCGCCTCTTGCGGCAAGGCGACGCAGGCGTCGCCGTTGCAGGGCCACTGCACTCGCCGCGCGACCGCCCCTCCGGTAAATTGGCCGGACTATGGCTTACGTCAACGACAACTACCTGAAACTTAAGGCCGGCTACCTGTTCCCCGAGATCGGCCGCCGCGTCAGCGCTTTTGCCTCCGCAAACCCGACCGCCAAGGTCATCCGCATGGGCATCGGCGACGTCACCGAGCCCCTGCCCGGCGCCTGCATCGCCGCCATGCATAAGGCCGTCGATGAAATGGCCAACCGCGCCACCTTCAAAGGCTACGGCCCCGAACAGGGCTACGACTTCCTCCGCGAAGCCATCGCCAAGAACGATTACCAGGCCAAGGGCGCCAACGTCACCGCCGACGAAATCTTCGTGAGCGACGGCAGCAAGTGCGACTGCGCCAACGTCCTCGATATCCTCGGCGCGAAGAACGTCGTCGCCGTCACCGATCCCGTCTATCCCGTCTACGTCGACACGAATGTGATGGCCGGCCACACCGGCGACGCCGACGCTAAGGGGGAATACAAGGGCCTCGTTTATCTGCGTGCCGACGCCGCCAATGGCTTTGTCCCCAAGCTGCCGCAGGACAAGGTCGACGTCATCTATCTCTGCTCGCCGAACAACCCGACGGGCGCCACGATGACGCGCGATCAGCTCGCCATGTGGGTTCGCTACGCTCAGGAGCAGCAGGCCCTGATCCTGTTCGACGCCGCGTACGAAGCCTTCATCACCGACCCCGCCGTCCCGCACAGCATTTATGAGATTCCGGGGGCCCGGGAAGTCGCGATCGAGTTCCGCAGCTTCAGCAAAACTGCCGGCTTCACCGGCACACGCTGCGCGTTCACCGTCGTCCCCAAAGACCTCATGGGTAAGACCGAAAGTGGCGAAACTGTCGATCTTTACCGCCTCTGGAATCGCCGCCACACCACCAAGTTCAACGGCGTCAGCTACATCATCCAGCGCGGCGCCGAAGCCGTGTACTCCGCCGAGGGGCAGACGCAGGTGAAGGCCCTCATCACGCACTACCTCACCAACGCCACCCTCATCCGCGACGCCCTCACCAAAGCCGGCCTGAAAGTCTTCGGCGGCGTGAACGCCCCGTACGCCTGGGTCGAAACGCCCAACAAGACGCCGAGCTGGGATTTCTTCGACACCCTGCTGAACGAAACCCACGTCGTCTGCACCCCCGGCGCCGGCTTCGGCTCCGCCGGCGAAGGCTACGTCCGCTTCAGCGCCTTCAACAGCCGCGCCAACGTCGATGAAGCCATGCAACGCGTCACGGCCAAGCTGTAAGGCTGGTCCCGCTCCGGGTATCCCGTCTTATCCCCTCTCCCGGTACACCGGGAGAGGGTTAGGGAGACGGCCAGACAGAGGGTCTGCCGCAGCCAATCGCAAACGGGACAAGCGGCCTGCCCCGCGATATACTCTCCGCCTCGCGCTTGTGGTGAAACGGATATCACTTCGGTCTTCGGAACCGACATTCCTGGTTCGAATCCAGGCAGGCGCAATTTCGATGTTGACGGACAAGGCGGGATGCCATCCCGTAGTAATCCCCACCATTGCAAACCGGATTCCAGCCCTATCACCTCGCATCCCAGTCCAATCCGCTGAAGAGTGAAGATGAACGATGCTTATCCCGTCAATTTCGAGATCGAAATCGATCGTGAGCCGCTCAAACGGCATCTACGCAGCCAGCATCGAACCGCTTGGGTCTACGGGATGCTCTTTGTAGGAGTGTTCGCCTGTTTTCTGTGGGCGACGGCCTATTTCAACAGGCATATTGCCGTATCGTGGACTGCCGTGGTTTCGACAAT
>JAQGHK010000506.1 GCA_028288875.1 Phycisphaerales bacterium
TGCGATCCGCAAGTGCGTCGACGCGTGGCAGGTGAAACCCATCCCAGACGACGATCAAACGATCGTGTTTGTGCGGATTCGGCCCCTGAAAACCGCCGAACTGGGCGACTAGCACGGCCGCTGCAGCTTGCCCAATGTCCCCCATAGCGGCGGACTGGCCCAAAAAACTAGGTCGGGCTCGGCATCGCCTAGGCGGAAGGCAGTATTAAAAAGGGGAAAATTCTCAAAAATGTGTTCGGCTGAGATTGCCGTCAGCGGTTACTATCTGCTCGTCAATTCGGCCGTAAAACTGGGGATCCATGCGAACATCTGAAAATATCCACGCTCTTGAAGCCCGGCGTCTTTTTGCGATTCCCGTTTCGGGCGGCGTCGCGACGATCACCGGTACCGGGAGTGCGGACGTGCTGGAAGTCGTCGTAAACTCGGGCATCCTTCAGGTACGCAATGCCGCCGGAACGGTGCTGAACTCAGTGGCCTACTCCGGCGTTTCGCGCATCGTCGTCAACGGCGGCGGCGGAAATGACTTCATTCGCCTAGGCCGCGGCGATGGCAGCCTGGCGCCTGCGATTCGCACGATCCTCTCCGGCGACGCCGGCAACGACTCGATCATCGGCGGTGCCGGCCCGGACCAGCTCCTCGGCGGCGCCGATAACGACGAACTCGACGGCCGCGGCGGGGCCGATCTGCTGGACGGTGGCGTCGGGTTCGATACTGCCAATTACAGCAACCGCACCGTCCCCGTGCGCCTCACGCTCACGAATTCCGCCATCGCGAATGATGGTTCGTCGACGGGCAACAATAGTTCGCCCGCCGTCGCCAACGACGGTGGCGGCGACAACCTCGCCAACATCGAAGCCGCGATCGGCGGCACGGCCAACGATGTCATTACCGGTAACGCCGGCGCGAACTGGATCGACGGCGGCGGTGGCAACGACAGCCTCTTCGGCGGCGCCGGCATCGATACCATCGTCGGCGGTGTCCAAAACGATCTGGCCTACGGTGAAGGCGACAGCGACACCTTCCTGATGAAGGACGGCGCGGCGGACCAGTTCCTCGGCACGCCGGGGACGACGCTCGCCCAGTACGACACCACCCTCGATTCGCCCGCTCCCGCAGCGGCCGCTGCGCTTGCCGCATCATCTTCGCTCAAGGCCCTCGGCGGCACACTGGCCGCCAGCGCCAGTGATGGCGAGCTCACGTACGACACCACCTTCGGTTCCAGCCACAACGGCATGGAAAGCTTTACGATCGACGGAGGCTCGCTCAGAGTCAGTGACGTCGCGCTGCAGCCCGACGGCAAGATCGTCGCGGTCGGCGGCATTTCTTATTTTTCCGAAGCGCCGAGCGATTTTGTGGTGATGCGTTTCACCTCAAGCGGCGCGCCTGATACCACCTTCGGCGATGCTCAGAATGGCGTCGTCCTCACTGATTTTCCGGTCTCTGAAATTGACGCGAACGACTTCGCGAACAGCGTCACGATCGACTCGCACAACCGAATTGTGGTGGCCGGCAGCTCGTCTTACGAGACGTTTTTCCCCAACGAATCGTCGGCGACCAGTTCTGATTTTGTCATCGCCCGATACACCCCGTCCGGCGATCTCGACGATTCCTTCGGCAACAACGGCGAAGTCCGACTCGACGTCAATCAAGTGTCGTCCTACGACTCGGCCGCCCGCATCGTCACCCAAACGCAGCGCATTGACGGCGTCACGATCGACAATTACCTCCTCGCCGGCACGGTCGGTCCGTACAACGGGCCGACGACTTCTCAGACGCCGGGCTCGGTCACGTCGTCTTTCGACACGTCGACCAGCGATTTCGCCATGGTCCGCCTGGATGAGTCCGGCAATCAGGACGCCAACTTCGGCGACGGCGATTTTGAGGGCCTTAGCGGTCTGGTCGAGGAAGACTTCGGCGGCGACAGTAACTTCGCATCCGAAGATTATCTGTCAGGCTTGGACGTCGACCCGGCCACCGGCAACATCTGGCTGTCGGGCAGCAACGAGCAGGGCTTCGCGGTCATTGGCTATAACAGCAATGGCCAGCGGCTGTCGTACGGGAAGGGCGTCTACGGATTTGATTCCAGCAACATCCCAGAAGCCCATGATTCGGCCATCGCTGGAAACACGCTGATCGTCGTCGGCACGCTCTCCACCGAAGGCGGCAGCGAGGGCGCCATCCTTGGCGTTTCGATCGAAGCGCCCACCGTGACTTTCACGTCCGCCCTCGCCCCCGGCGGCAGTGTCCAGACCATCCTCACCGGTCCGCAAGACGATTACACGATGCTTAACGGCGTGTCGATCGACGCCGACGGGAACGCCGTTGCTACTGGCGGCATCGACGGCTTTGGCTATGTCTACCGCTTCAATCCTGAAGATCTCAGCGTCGTCGGCCAGCCACTGCAGTACGATTTTGGCGAATCCTATGACGAAGCGCATGCCATCGTCGTGCAGCCGGATGGCAAGTACTTGGTCCTCGGCGGGTCCGACAGTGCCGGCACCCTGGTGCGATTGAATTCGGCCAGCGACGTGTGGGTTGACGTTCCGCTCACCAGCGGCGAGGTCCAGACGCCCGGATTCTTCACCTACATCGATGCCGTCACCGGCGCCGTCAAGCCGGTGCCGACGTATCTCGTCTGGCGTTACACAAAACTCACGGACGACGGCACCTGGACCATCGACGGCTCGGACCTCGGCGAGACATACGACGTCTACCAGAAAAATGGCATTGTGACCGTCACCCGCGACGGCGAGTTCTGGCAGCAGACGGCCGGCACGGTCAAAAAGATCATCATCAACGCCAACGGCGGCAACGACGTCGTCAACGTGGCGAGCGATTTCACGCTCCCCGTGCGAGTCAACGCCGGCACCGGCAATGATCTAGTGCGCGGCGGCCATGCCAGTGACGAACTGTACGGCGAGGACGGGAATGACATCCTCGTCGGCGGGGACGGCAACGACTCCATCCACGGCGGAACGGGCCGAGACATCCTCATCGGTGGCGCTGATCGCGATAGCCTCAACGGCGACTCCGGCGAAGACGTGCTCGTAGCCGGGCTGACCAAGTGGGACGCCAGTAACATCAATTTGCAGAAGCTCGCCGACGAATGGAATCGCACGGACCTCGCCTACGCAAAGCGTGTGAATAACCTGGTCAAGGGCGGCGGGAAGAATGGATCGATCCTGCTGAACTCGTACACGGCCTACAGCCTGCGTTCAGTTCCCGACATTCTCACCGGCGGAAGCGATCTGGACGGCTTCTGGGGCAGCTTCAAGTCGCCCGGCGATGTCCTTAAGGACCGCATCGCCGCCGAAATCGTCGTCTCGTCCACCTAAGATGTTTGCACGGAACTACGCAGGCCAACTGCATAGCGTCGCGGGCAGTAGTGCATTTTGGGCAAACCTTTACGGCGGCGGGAGATGGGTGTCCTGCACAACGGCAGGGGCATGCCGCCCCCTGCGTAGTTAAGCCCGTCGGCATCGCCGCGATCAAGGCGACGGCCGTCATTTCATGGTGATTACACCTGCCCCGAAGTTGCCGTGAACGGCAGCCCGCCGGGATCAATTGGTCTGCCGGCGACGCCTGCCGAGGAGGCCGATACCGACGCCGATCATCGCCAGGCTGGTCGGCTCGGGGACGGGCGCGTTCGCCGACGCGAAGGCGGACAACGCCGCGACCTCGCTCGCTGTCACCGGGACCGAGATGCCCGTGATGCTTTGGCCGAAGTTGTTCTGGAGGACCAGGAAGTCGTTAAAATCGGTGACGCCGTCGTAGTTGAAGTTGCCCTGGTCGAAGCGGGTGCTGGCCGCATTGAAGTTGTTCTGCAGGACTAGGAAGTCATTGAAGTTGACGCTGCCGTCCAGGTTCGCGTCACCCGGCAGGGTCAGCATGACGGTGACGGCGGTGCCGCTGTCGCCGTAGCCGAGCGTCAGGTTGGCGGCGAGCGTCGTGTCGCGGATCTGGCCGAAGGAGAACTTCGACGCCAGGCCGTAGCCGTTGGTCAGGATCGTTTTGATCGTGGCGACGGGGTTGACGTTGCCGGTGTAGTCGAAGACGAATTTGCCGCCTTGAATGTCCAGCCCGTCATTGCTGGTGTTCAGCACGGTCGTGTACGCGAACGTATTGGCGCTGAGCGTGCCGGCCTGCACGGTGGTGGTGGCGAAGTAAGTGTTCGCCCCGGTGAGCCGCAGGGTGCCCGGGCCGGTCTTGAAGAGAGTGCCGCCGCCGACGAATTGGCCGGAGAAGGCCAGCGTGCTGGCGGGATTGGTGACTTCGATGATGGATTTGTACAGGTTGCTGTTCAGCGTCACGCCGCGGTCGGTGCTCGCGGTCGCGCCGGTGTAACGCAGTGTGCCGTCGCCGGCGTAAGCACCGCCGGCCAGTCGTAAGTTCGCCGAAGCGCTCGACGACGCGCCCAGCGGGCTGGCGACGCCGCCGTTGGCGATCGTAGGAATGCTGAGGGTGCCGCCCGCAGTGATGGCAGTCGGCCCGGTGTAGGAGTTGGCCCCGCTGAGGGTCAGGACCGAACCGGCAGCGCCCGCGATCACCGAGAGCGAGCGCCCAGTGCCGCCGGTTTCGCTGATCACGCCGCTGAGCGTCAGGTTCGCCCCGGCAGCGCCGACATTGATGATGCCGCCGTTCACGTCCAGCGAGAGCGGCTTGGAAGAACTGGCCGTCGCCCCGCCATAGGTGAGCACAGCGGTCGTGTTCACCGTACCGCTGAGGAACGTGCCGGCGAGGGTGATCTCGCCGCTGCCGAGCGCGCCCATGTCGTCGACTTTCAGGATGCCGGTTTCGAGCCTGAGCGGTGCCGAACCGGAGCCGGTGGGATTCTTGATATACAGCGTCCCGCCGCCGTCTAGGCGGAAGCCGTTACCCGCGATCGCCTGGCCGAGATTCACGCTGGTGGTCAACGTGGCGGACGGGTTGATGGTGAACGGAATCAAAGCGGCGGTGTCGTTCTGAATGCGTGAGCCGCCGCCGCCGATCCAGGTCGAGTTGGAGCTGACGTTGATGCCGGCGCCCGCATTCACAAGGTGGGCGAAAAAGACACCCGCGCCCGAGAAATTCACCGTGCCGCCGGTGGCGCCGATGTTGAGTTTGTTTAGATAGAAGTCGCCGTTCCCGCTGCTGACGCGGTAGGTGCCGTTATTGAGCGCGAGCGTGCCGATGGGGGCGGCGCTGTTGCTGACGCTGTTGCTGTAGTCGAAGGTCGCGCCGCTGTTGACTGTAACGTTTTTGCCGGCCGGCAGCACGGCCCCGACGGCCCCGATGGCCAGCGTGCCGGCGTCGATGATCGTGCCGTTGGCATAGGTGTTGGAGGTGCCCGTCAGCAGCAGCGTGCCGGGGCCGGCTTTGGTGAGCGCGCCGGGGCCGACGATCTGGCCGGACATGGTGAGCGTCGTGCCGGCGGTGTTCACATCAATGGTGGATTGTGCCGCCGCGCTGTTCAGCGTCATGCCGCGATTGGTGCTGGCCGTCGGGCCGGTGTAGCGGAGCGTGCCGTTGCCGCCTTGCAATCCGCCGCCCAGGCGCAGGTTCGCAGGAGCGTTCGACGAAGCGCCGATCGGGCTGGCGACGCCGCCGTTGGCGATCGTCGGGATACTGAGGACGCCGTTAAAACTGACAAAGGTCGGCCCAGTGTAGGTATTGGCCGCGGTCAGGGCCAGAGTCGTTTCGGTACCGCCACCACCCCAGACCGCGAGTGCCCGGCCCGTGCCGCCGGTCTCGCTGATGACGCCCGAGAGCGTCAGCGTCTTGGCACCGAATGGTGTATAGACATAAATGATGCCGCCGTCGGCATCCAGCGACAACGCCTTGGCGGAACTGGCTGTTGGTCCTGAGTGCATCAGGACGCCACTCGATTCCGGGGTAACGCCACCCGTGACGGGTGCGCCGGCAAGGGTGATCGCGCCGCTTCCAAGGGCCGCCATGTCATCGACGCGGAGGAAAGCATATTCGACGCGGAAGTCAGCCGTGTTGCCGCTCGTCGGGTTCTTCAGGTAAAGCTGACCGAGCAAGCCAGACGCGGTGGTCAGGCGATAGCCGAACCCGCCCGAACCGTTGACGAAATTCACGCTGCTGGTCACCGCGCCGGTGTTGAGCGTGATCGGCAGCAACGCGCTTGTGTCGTTCTGAATGTGTGAGCCGCTGGCCCCGGTCCAGGTGGAGTTGGCGTCGACCGTGATGGCCGCGCCGCTGCCGGTGAAGTGCGTGTAGAAGGCGCTGGTTCCGGTGAAATCGACCGTGCCGCCGGTGGCGCCGACGACCAGTTGGTTCAGATAGAAATCGCCGTTGCCGCCGCTGACGCGGTAGGCGCCGTTGTTGAGCGTCAGCGTGCCGATGGGCGCGCTGATGTTGTTGAACGCCGCGCCATTGCCGTAGTTGAAGGTCGCTCCGCTGTTGACGGTGAGATTCTTCCCGCTCGGCAACACGGCCCCGCTCGCGCCGACAGCCAGCGTGCCGGCGTCGACGGTCGTGCCGTTGGCGTAGGTGTTGGCCGTGCCCGTCAGCAGCAGCGTGCCTGCGCCGGCCTTGGTGAGCGCGCCGGGGCCGACGATCTGGCCGGACATGGTGAGCGTCGTGCCGGCGGTGGCGACGTCGAGGGTGGACTTGAAACTGGCGTTTTGGAGCGTCGCGCCGCGATCGGTGCTGGCGGTCGGGCCGGTGTAGCGCAGCGTGCCGTCGCCGCCATTGGAGCCGCCGCCCAGTCGCAGGTTGGCCGAGGCGTTGGACGACGCGCCCAGCGGGCTGGCGACGCCGCCGTTGGCGATCGTGGGAATACTGACGATTCCGTAAAAATTAACAGCCGTCGGCCCGGTGTAGGTGTTCGCAGCGGTGAGCGCCAGAACGCCTTGACTTGCAGTCCCGCCGTTAACGGTCAGGCCCCGCCCGGTCCCGCCGGTTTCGCTGATCAAGCCATTCAGCGTGAGTGTCGCACCGACGGTGGAGGTACTGAGAAAAATGACTCCGCCGGACGCGTCTAGTGTGAGTGCCTTCGAGGACCCGGCCGTTGTCCCCCGATACCGAAGCGTTGCCGTCGTGTCGACCTGGCCGGCGGAAATGACCGAGCCGGCGAGGGTGATCGTGCCGCTCCCGAGGGCGGCCATGTCATCCACCTGCAAGGTGGAACTCTCAATCCGAAAGTCAGCCGTATTGCCGCTGGTCGGACTTTTCAGGTAAAGCTCGGCTAAATAATTCGGCTGAGAAAGCCGGTAACCAAATCCCGCTGTCCCATTGGCGAAGTTCACACTGCTGGTCACCGTGCCGCTGTTGATCGCAATTGGCAGCAACGCACTGGTGTCGTTCCGAATCTGTGACGTGCCGGCACCGGTCCAGGTACTGTCGGCGTTCACTGTGATGCCCGCACCGGCGCCGGTGAAGTGCGTCCAGTAGTTCGTCGTCCCGGTCAAATCGATCGTGCCGCCCGTGGCGCCGATGACGAGCTGGTTCAGATAGAAATCACCCGTGCCGGCGGGGACGCGATAGGTGCCGTTGTTCAGCGTCAGCGTGCCGATGGCCGAGCCGCTGTTGTTGATAGTGTTGCCGTAGCCGTAATTGAACGTCGCGCCGCTGTTCACGGTGACGTTGCCGCCGGTCGGCAGGCTCGCTCCGGTCGAATAGACGCCCAGCGTGCCTTGGTTGACGGTCGTGCCGCCGGCATAGACGTTCGCGCCGTTCAGCAACAGCGTGCCTGCGCCGGCCTTGGCCAGGCCCTGCGAGCCCGTCAATACCGTCCTTAGATAGGTCGTCTGGTTGTTGACGGTGATCTGCGGCGTGCCCGACGCGACGGCCATCCCGAGCGAAAAGCCGTTGCCGAGCAGCGTCCAGTCATGGCTCGGCGTGGTGTCGCCGAAGACCAGGTTGCCGATCGTCCGCGACACACTCATATTCACGGTGTTGTCGGCCGTGAGGTTGAGCGCGCTGAAGTCTGCGGTGGAGCCGCTGCCGTCGGCGACGTTCCCGCTGAACCAGTTGCCCGCGGTGCCCCACGACCCGCCGGTGGCGGTGTTCGACCACGTGCCCGAAATGGCCAGTGCCGCGGTGCCCGGAAATACCTGCACGGCACCCACGGCGACGGCCAAGCACGCCAGGCGGGCCGACAGGGTGCCGGTGGCACGCCGGAGACCGGGCTGTCGGCGAGAGTGGAAGGCTTCGGCGCGCGCGCAGACGGACCGCAACTGTTGTTTAGATTTGGACGTTAACATGTTCCCGTTCCCCTGTAATGCTGCGCCGAACAGGCCGCCGGAAGGTCAATTAAGTGATCCGCGAAGTGAACCCGTCTGGCAGGCTAAGCGTCGGGGTAAGGCGTAGCAACAATAATCCGCCAAAATCGGCGTTCAAATTCAGGTTTTATTCATACTGAAGGACCGCTAACGGATATAGGCTGGAAGTGACGTCCGGCCAGATCGCCCAGCCAGAAAAAATGGGGCGGTCTATTTTTTGCGGCCGGATGTAACACGGCCGGTGGGCCAGCGTCGTCCACGGTGCGCCAATCGCCGGCGTGGGGTCCTGGCAAAAAGAGGCGAGGTCAGTCGATGACGATGGGACCGGTGGCATAGCACGATCCCATCAACGCGATTTCATCAGACATCTCCATCTTTCGGGTCTAGCCTTGAGGCATGAATCCTCGTCGTGAAATCAGTCGTCCACGCCGCGCCTCGCTTGGGCCTTCACTATTAGACGGAATGGCGATCGCCACTGCCTTGTTGGCCGCCGGGTATCTGGCGGTCCGAACGGCCGTAGCGCGGCGCCGGCATCTGGATCTGGTGGGCAAGACCGCGATCGTCACCGGTGGCAGTCGAGGCATCGGGCTGGCGATCGCGCGGGAACTCGTGCAGCGGGGGGCACGGGTCGCCATTTGCGCCCGCGGCGATCAGGACTTGGCCGATGCCGAAGCCGACCTCACCTCGCAAGGCGGCGAGGTGCTGGCGATCAAGTGCGATGTCACGCAAGCGGATCAAATCCGCAATGTCGTGGCCCAGACCCGCGTCCACTTCGGGCCGATCGACATACTGGTGAATAACGCAGGCATCATCGTCGTGGGCCCGGTCTCGCACATGTCACTGGCGGATTACCGCAACGCGATGGACGTGATGTATGAGGCGCCGCTGCTGTTCATGCTGGACGTGCTGCCCGAGATGCGCAGGCGGGGCGGCGGACGCATCGTCAATGTCGCAAGCTTCGGCGGAAAAATCCCGTCGCCACACCTGGTGCCTTATGCGGCGGCGAAGCATGCGCTGGTGGGTTTGAGCGAAAGCCTACGCACCGAATTGGTTCAGGAGGGAATCTACGTCACCACAGTCTGCCCAGGCCTTGTTCGAAGCGGCTCAGCCTTGCGCAGTGCCGAATTCAAAGGGCAGCACCGGCGGGAACGGTTATGGTTCACCACGGGTGATATGACGCCCCTGATGAGCATCGACGCCGGTCGCCTGGCACGGCGGATTGTGGATGCGATGCAGCGGGGCGACGCGGAACTTATCACGCCGTTCGCCGCCGCGGTTCAGTCCAGCCTGCACGGCGCGTTACCCGGAATCGGCTGCGAAATCGTCGGCCTGATCAACCGTCTGCTGCCCGGCCGCAGCCCTGCGGCTGGGGGGGAACGAGCGGTTCGTGGCGACCAGATGGATGCGCGGGGACTACCGGACGCCGTCCGCGCCGCTGAAGCGCGAGCCGAAACAAAATACCAGCACGGAGCTGAACCGCCGGCTGCCGACTAGGACAAGCATTCAATCGCGGCGCGAGGGGACAAGCGGGGTCTGCAGGATCATCGCTGGACTAATCGGCGATTCGACAAGTCTCACCTCGCAACTTCCTCAACGAACGCTGAACTGCGGCAGGAAGCCGTTCGGCGAGGGCTGGAGTTTGGCCAGTAGTTCACCGCGGCTGCTGACGCCGAATCGCTGGTGCAAGGCCTTCACGTAATTGTGGACCGTGTGCTTACTGATGCCCAGGCGGGCCGAGACTTCTTTCTCGCTGCAGCCGGACTGCAGGGCGGCCAACGTCTGGGCCAGGCGCGGCGGGAGTTCGGCGCCGGGATCACGGGCCCGGTCGAGCGCGTCGCGCGTCCAGAGGCGGCCGAGCTCGACGTGGAACAGGCGGATCAGGCGGTGCTGTGCCCGGGTGAACGGCTTGTCGGTGACGTCCTTGTAAATGCCGAGCTGGTCGATCGCGCTCAGGTGCGGCAGCGGATATTGAGACAGCACGTAGCTCGTGCCGCCGCGAAGGGGGACGGTCGGCTGAACGGGAATGTCCTGATTCAAATCGAGAGTCGTCGTATCGGAATTGGGCATGACGGTCAGCATGAAGTCCTGCGGCTTGGCTTCGCTGTCGGTCTGGGTTTGCCAGACGTCATCGCCGCCGTCGCAGCCCCAGCCGATGTCGATCACGCGGACCAGGCCAGCCTTTGATTTGCCGGCGAGGGGGCGGACGTGCACTTCCGACGAGATGACGAGCACGGCGTTCAGCAGATCGCGTAAGCCGCGGACGAGTTGGGCCCGCCATTGGGCCGGATCGGAGCCGGCGGCGCGGATGTCGCCGATCAATCGGAATGCCGCGCGGACGTCGCGCAGCCGCAGTTTCTCTTTCATGGCGTCAGAGTATCTCAAAAGGACCGCACGAGGTCTTGTTCATTCGTGGTTCCGAACAACACAAAGAAGGCAGCCCCCACGGCCGCCTCCTTCGTTGCTGAATCGATGGACGGTTGCGCCCGAATCAGGCGACGTCATCGATCAGGCTGATCACTTGATCGCTGGCAGCGAACGGCGAGGTGCTGGCGGCGCGGGCACCGGTCGCAGGCGTCGTGCCGAAGACCTGCATCTCGGCGATGTTGCCGTAGCTGCCGATCGGGGCCAGGTAGCAGACGAAACGGAACGTGCCGCTGACGTTCGCCGTGTGCAGCCCGGCGGTCGGCGTTGCGTCGACGCTGAACAGGTTGACGGCGTCGCTGAAGTCAGAGGAGTTGGCCGCCTGGAACACGCCGCCGGCCATCGTCCAGCGGGCGTCGGCGCGGGCGGCATACTTGATCTGCGTAATCTGCCTGGCTTGGCCGAAGTCCAAGGCGATCCATTCCGGACGGCTGGCCGTGCCGGCGGTCTGTCCGTCGAAATAGGTGTTGATGTCGCCGTCGATAGCCAGGTCCGCGGTGTAGTGATTGTTGTGGTACCACGGGCTGCTGCTCAGCAGCGTGCCGGTCAGGAGCATGGCCGTCGGAGCGGGCGTAACAGGCGTCGTCGGAGTGGTGGCCGTCGTGTTGCCGACGGCTTTCTTCACCTGCGACAACAGCGAATAGGTGTCGTCGTAGCTGCCATTGTTGGTGTAGTCAGTGCCGATGGACCAGATGGCGACGCCGCCGAAGCTGTTGTCGACCGCGAACTTGGTCTTGTTGAAGATGGTGGTCGGGCCGTTGTAGTTCCAGGTCTTGCCGCCGATCGTCATGCTGTCGGCGGTCGGGCTAGGCAGGCTGCCCTTGGCGTTGATCAGGTCGGCGTAGCCTTTGCCGACGGTGTTGTTCCACGTCGTGCCGTTGGTGCCGTAGAAGGGCAGGCCCATCAGCAATTGCGACTTGCTGCCGCCGACGCTGGTGACATAGTCGCCCCACGCATTCATATCGCTTTCAGAGTGAGCGATCGGAGCGACGTTGCCGATTTCAAGGTCGTAGGTCATGACGACGACTTGGTCCAGGCTCTGGACGGCCCGTTGATCGAGCACGTAGGCCGAACTGCCATCATCGACGTCCAAGTGTTCCGGGTTCACAGCGGCCGACAGTTTCAGGGTCGGGTTGTTCTGTTTGATGGTGTTGATCAGGTAGCCGTAGCACTCGGTCTCGCCGGCGGTGAGGTCGGCCGGTTCCCAGTCCAGGTCGACGCCGTCGATGTGGTGCTGGGCGGCAAACTGGCTGATGCTGTCGGCCATGGCTTCCCAAGTGGCGGTGCCCGCGTCGACGACCTGGCGGAGGTTGTCGCTGTCGGTGCCCGCGCCACCAATGACGATGTCGACCTTCACGCCGGCCGTGTGGGCGGCGGCGACCACCGTGTCCAATTGGGACAGGTCGCTGTCGCTGCTGCTGTTGGTTGCGTTGTTGGTCAGCCCGTTATGGCTGGTGCCGGGCAGCAGGCCGTCGGTGGTGGGGAGGACCGAGAAGTAGTTCAACTGGGTGATGCCGTTGAAGTTCGAATTCTTCAAAGTTTGCATCATCGCGGGAGTGGCTTCCCAGTCGGGCAGGTAGCCGACGACGGCGGGGGTGGCCGACCGCATGGAGCGGGCTTCCAAGCCTTCGATGAGGCAGGCGGTGATGCGGTTCGAAGCGGCGTTTTGTTCGTTGCGGGCCATGATCGTTTCCTTCTCAGAGTTGCGTGCCGTGTCGACCATCGACTTGGCGTTTAACTCTGGCGGGATCATGGCGAGGTCAGGCGCGCTCGAAAATAGCCCTCAACAGGGCTGTCCCTGATAGGCCTTCGTAACCCGCTTAATATAAATGGGTTAGAAACGATTGTCGGCAACGGTAGCCCCGTTCAGGGCTATCAGAATCGCCTGCATCGGCGATTGATTCACCATCGTGCTGGCTCATTTAGAACCCGATTGGAGGGCTGATACCGGCATTCGGCTGGCGGCCGGGCCCGATCGGTTCAACGGTACAATTCAAAATGATGGCAAGCGAAGGGAATGACCTGTTTCCAGGAGCGGTGGATGATCAGTTCCTCGGCAGAGAATGCATGAGTTCACGGTTACGGCTGGCAGAGTCATAGAACGGTTCAAGGAGCGTTCGAAAATCCGCCAGGTTCATTGATCCCTTTTGGACATAAGCGTTGGCCCCCATCGCGAGCGACTTGGTTTTCATGCTGCGGTCGAACGAGCTGTGCATGATGATGCCGACGTCACTGAAATCCGCGTTGGCCCGGACTTGCGTCAAGACCTGGAAGCCGTCCATATCGGGCATATCAATATCCAGAATGATGCAATGCGGCGTGTGGATCTCGAGAAACAGCATCGCCTCGATACCCGATCCGACCGACTCGACTTCGAAACCATCCAGGTGAAGAAACTTGGTCAAAAGGTTGCGAATATCGGCGTTGTCATCAACCACTAAAATCATAACTTCCCCCTGAATTCGAAAGACGTAACGTCGTGGCGTGATGAGCACATGCGCTCGAATAGAATCTGCGTGGCGACCGATCCAGCCAGCGCAGCGAACTGCGGCGAGGCGGCGGACTTAGCAAGCTATTTGATTGAGTTCACCGCTCAGCCAGGCGGGCTTCAGTGATATCTTCCGCGTCAACCGCCACGGCGGCGTCCCGGATTTGGTTCAGAGCCTCGACAAATCCAGACCACTGGACCTGCTCATCGACGCTGTGATCCGAAAGGTGCCGGCAGACTTCTTCAATCGTCGAATCGAACGCCTTCACAAAAATTTGTGTGACCGCTAGCTTACACATCGAAATACCGTTCCCTCGTTGCGGCTTCCGATCAAATACAACTAGTCGATGGAAGCGTACGCTGTCTCTGCCGGTGCCTCGGGTGAGGCGACGTACAACTCTGCCGGATATCTATCGGTGGTATAGCCGTAGGCCGGCAACGGGAGTAGCAAGCAGAGATCGGCGATGGATCGGGTATGTGTGATACTCGATTCGCTTAAGTTGCCTCGCAGTCATCAGTTAAGTGGGCAAGGCGATCGCGACTGTTGCTTTGTCGCCACCTTCCTCCATCAACAGGCGGAGGAACGACGTCAAATTCGCTTTCTCATTGGCAATACCAAGTTTACGGCGGATGTTACGCCGGTGGGTGGCCACCGTTTCCGGTGCCAAATGTTCAATTTCAGCGACCTGTTTCACGCCGAGGCCATTGCGAATCAGGTTGCATATTTTGAGCTCGGTAGGACTCAACGAGGCGAATTGCCGGGAGAGTTGGTGGGTGAAAGGAGAAGCGATGTTCTCAAGCGCAGCCTCGAGTTGTCGAATCGTGTCGGTATGAACTCGCCCGAGGCCTTCACCGAGAGAACGCACCAGAGGCATAACCACCTTCTCCACGTTGGCGACCACTTGCTCGCCAATGACACGTTTCTCCGCTTCCACGGTGGCCAGGATCTCTTTCAGCGCGAGATTCTTCTCCTTCAGAGCCAGTTCGGAGAGCACCTGCTCAGTGACGTCCTCATGCGCGACAACGACATTGGCCTTTGGGCCCAACATGCGCGTGACGCGCATGTTGAACCATCGCCTGCCCGCCGCTGAGGTGGCAGGATATAAAAGGACAAAATGACCCTTCTCGCCCTGCAGGACCGACGAGATACCCGCGATCGCATCGGGATCGCTGCCGAGCCCCAACGCGGCCTTGCCAAAAGCTTCGAGATAATGGCGTCCGACGTCCTCCAAGCGATCCGGATCGGTCGAGTTCTCGCCATGGTATCGACGCCAGGCGGCATTGACGGAGACGATGATGCCGCTCTGATTCAACACGGCAATCGGCTCTGACAGGGAGTTCAAAACGGAAAGGTTGAATGCTTCCGCATCCCGTAAAGCTTGCTCTGATTGTTTTCTCGCCGTGATGTCTTCGATAAAACCGTCGAAGACAATTTCGCCGTTCGGCAGACGGACCAGCTTGCTGTTCAGCGAGACCCATATCCGGCTACCGTCCCTGCGCCTGTACTGGCATTCGTAATCGCGGACGGTCTGGTTCTTCTGTAGAAGCTGGACGAAGGTGGAACGTTCTTCGGGATCAACCCAAACCTGATTGGCGGAGTCAGTGACTTGGTTGACGACTTCCTCGGGCGAATCGAACCCCAGCATCGTCGCCAATGCAGGATTGGCCAGTAAGTTCTGTCCTTGGAGCGACGTTCGATAGATGCCTTCCATGGCCCCGTCGAAAATGCCTCGATACCGTGCTTCACTTTCTGATAGCCTTGCCTCGGCGTTATTGCGCTCCAAACTCCGCCCCAGTTGCACACCGATGTCCGCCATCAGGTCGTAAGTAAGCTGGTCAAAAAACAAATCCTGCTTGCTATAGAACGCCAAGACGCCGCAGACACGATCAGAACTCATCAATGGAACGCCGATCGCCGTTCTGATCCCCATGCCCCGCGCGGCATTTATGTTCGGGTATTGCGCGCTGTTTTCATAAAGGCCATTTAGGTTCAACCATTCCGGCTGCTTCGTTTCGAGTACGCGTCCCGGCATCCCCACCCCGGGGTCGTGCCGCACGGCCTTGATCGCGCGAATCTCGCTCTCCAGCGCAGCCCGCTCCTCGTTCGACAGGCCAAGAACATCCACAAGGACGAACTTGCCATCGCTTTCTGGGAGGAAGACCCCGCATGCGTACCAGCCTGTGAACGTCAGAATTTCAGCACAGGCGATTTCCAAAGCATTCGCCGCGGTGTCACACAAGTTCGCCGCGGCAGCCACGTTCTTTAAAAGCTGTAACGCTCGCCCGGGCTGCCCAGCATCGGTTTGATTCCGTGGATCTCTTGGCATCTGCGGCACCCGAAAAATTTTGGAGCGAACGCATCGGCCACGCATTAGCCCCGAAGTCGCGCGACCCGGACCCGCGGTTGCTTCGCGCATGGCCAGGCAAAACAGAGCCAAGGCGCTACACGAATTGATTCTCAATTGTCAGCTATGATTCCGACCACTGCAAAGGTATCTCGAGTTACCGTCTTTATCGACGTTTCAGATTTCACTCGAATTTCCGCCAGCAAATGGTGCAGCAGGCGAGTTGAATTGCTTGAGCCGGACCATTGTCGGGCTGGTTCGCGACTACGGTCGCTGCGGATACCGGTACCAATAGACGGCAAGTTGGTAGCAAATGTTGAGCACCTATCTGGCCCTGGATCTAGATGGCTAGGCTCATGCCTTCGATTTTGACGACCCAGCTCCCGTCGGACGGAAAGCCCGGTGCGTTGCGATCCGCCGGGCTGCCGTCCCAGCCGGCGGCCATCATGGCGACGGCGTAGAGCAGGCCGCCATTGCTGGGGAAGTAGGGGAATGGCCCGCCGGAGGCGAAGCCAGCGTCGTCAAACTGAAATTGGCCGGAGGAGGTGAGGAGCTGATCGATGGCGAGGGCCGGCTCGCCGAGCCGCGCGGCGCACATGGCCAGCATAGGGAAATCCCAGCCCCACATGCCGTTGGTTTTCCACTTGGCCAGCGTTCGGTCGAGCGTCGCGCGCATGACAGCCGAATCGACCGCATCGCCCGGCAGCCAGCCGAATGCGCCGATGGTGGCGGGGTGACCGTCGTTGTTCTTTGTCCACATGGCAGGTATTCCATCGTACGTAACGTAAACGCCGACGTCGATTGGCAGCGGCGCGAGGTCCTTCAGCACATGGTCCCAAGTCGCCTCGCGCGGCAGGCCAAGTCGCTCGCGCCACGCTTGGGCGATGCGTAGGCCGAACCGCCAGTACGAGAGTTCGAACGCCGGGTTGACCGTGCCGGCCGGATCATTGTTCTCGCAGAGCACCATCACCGAGGGGCCGAGGTCGTACTTTCCAGTTTTTGGGTTTAGCTCTGCGAAAGACGCCATGAAGTCGGCGGCCTCAAACAAGACCGTCTTCCATTTGTCGAGGGTCGCCCGGTTCGGCCTCGCGCGGTATTCCAACTCGGCGAAGAACATCGGATGCGGCTGCTGCCAGACGAGCAGTGCGTTGATGTAGTTCGGGGCGTTGTGAAAATCGGGGCCGGTCATCTTGGTCCATCGCGCGCCTTTAAAGCCCTGGCGCTTGGCCCGGGTCTTCGCGTCACCGAGCATCTTGTCGTAGATGCCTGAGCTGCGATCCAGCAGCGGCCAGCGGTTCCAGAGCGCGTAGTGGGTGGCGTGCCACCAGTACATCTCCATGTGGAATTTGCCCGACCAGCCGTTGTTCACCAGCCCGCTTTCCTGCGGGGGAAGTTCGCCGGCCTCGTTGATGGCCATCAGGTATTGAGACAGAACCACGCGACGTTCGAGTTCGCTCCATCGCGGGTCGGCGCTGCCAGACAAATCGATCGCAGCACCCGACTGCCAAAACGCCGGCCAATGTTTCTCAGCCGCGGCGAAGGTTTCGTCAGCCGTGGGCACGGCGGCGGGGAGCGGCTTGGGTGAAAACGCGACGGTGAATTCGATCGTGTTACCGTCGCTGGTAAGGCGGAAGCAGTTGCGGCCCCCGACGATGCCGGGGAGCCATGTGTCGCCTTCATCGACCTTTTCGTTCTGTGGTTGGCCATCGTCGAGATAGATGACCTCGAGGCGCTTGACCTTCCCGGCGGCCGGGTCGGAACCGAAGGTTTTATTGCTCGCCGTGATGGGCTGCTCGTGCGCGTAAAGATCCGCGACGGCTCTCGTGACGTCCAGCCAATTCGCTCCCGCGCCGTAGCGAGCCTGGACGATCGTCACCTTCCGCGCCTTCGGTTTTTCTGGCAGGTTCAGCGTCGTACCAGCGCGCCACTGGATTGCCGTGTGGTAGGCGTCGTCATCCACCTTGCGGGACAGATCAGTCCGATGGTCGGCCGACGCGGTAACCGTCGTCGGTATGCGGCCGGCAAGGTCGCGCGTGCCGACGTACGCGGCGAAGTCGCGATGGTCGGGCGCGACAAAGTCGACGTAAGCCGAAACGTTGCCTTGTGCGACAGCGGCTGATTCAATGCGCACGGCCACGGCGTCAAGCTCCGGGTGGCCGGCGGTCGTCACGGTGACGGGCTGGCCATCGAGTGTGAACTGGCTGCGGAGCGTGCCAGTCCACAAGTCGAGTTCCTGATGCGTGTCGGTCAGATCGGTTTCGACGGCCGTGGTTCCGTCCGCCTTGCGGAGCATCAGTCCGATCCGGCCCAAGTTCATGCGGAACGGATTGAAAAACAACCAGTCCGTCACCACGGCGTGGCCTCGGTCGCCGCTGTCATAGGGAACGCTTCGGGTCCGGCCGGGCCACAGCTTGTTGACCATGTCGGACGGCTTATGACCTGCCGGGAACGGGTCCGAATGCCATGCCCACTGCGACATAGTGTTGAAGGGGATGAAGGTCTGCAGGCCGGTGATGTCGGCGCCGAACGCGAAGTTGCCGTTGCCAACCTGCAACGGCGAATCGGTTTTGCTCGCGGTGCGCCTCACATTGTGCCGGGTGACGACCGCCTTCCGGTCGATTGATGATGGTGCGGCCTGACTCGCTGGCGGGACGGCGATCGCCAGTCGATCAAAGACGGCGCCGGCGGCGGCTAACAGGCTTCCCTGGAGAAGGGTTCGGCGATTCAGCATGAGTGTGCCAATTCTTTTTCGGTCCAAGGTCGACATCGACCGAGAGCGATCTGCCCGCTCTATTTCGATCGCGTTTCGGGACGTGCAATTTCAATCGGCGCGACGGCGGGGAGGTCTCGTGACGAGGCCCCGGCCTGAATTTCGTATCGGCCGGCGTCGACTTTCCACGCGCCTGTCGTGATGTCGTAAAAGGAGAATGCGTCGTCGCCGAGGACTACTTCAACTTGCTCGGACGCGCTGGCCTTGATCGGTACTTTGCGAAAGGCCTTGAGCTCATGCTCGGGCCGGAAAACCGATGCGGCGAGCGGGCGCACATAAAACTGCGCTGTGCATAAGCCGTCACGGTCGCCGGTGTTCTTTACCGTGACAACCGCGTGAACGCCGTCCGCCTGACGCGTCACCTTGAGATTCTCAAACTCGAAGGTCGTGTAGCTCAGGCCGAAGCCGAAAGGGAATTCCGGCTCGACTTGCTTGCTGTCGTAATAGCGGTAGCCAACCAGCAGGCCTTCCTTATAGTCCACCCGATCTCTGTCCTGCGTGCCGAGCTTTTGACTGGGCGAGTCGGCCAACTGCTTCGGCCAGCTGAACGGCAGTCGGCCGGACGGATTCACTCGGCCGAACAGCACGTCG
>JAQGHK010000517.1 GCA_028288875.1 Phycisphaerales bacterium
TGGATTATACCCCGATTTTCGCCCCGACGCACGCTATCTCCGCCGGCGGCCCTCCCGACGACCCACCATTTAGCCGAAAACCCGCCCTTTTAACCCCGCCAGCGGTACCAACCCGGCTCAGCGGCCCCTAGCCTCTAGCCGTGGCCATTGACGACCTACGGGCGAACGCCGATGAAGGGGTGGTGACTGACGATCCGACGAATCCGGGGCACGTCCCCATCCTGCCACCGCCTATGCAGCGGCTGGCCCGATCGACCTTGGCGGCGTTCGTGCTCACCTTCGTCCTCAGCCGGGTATTCGTCCTGCTGATCATGACCCGGCGGATGCCCGACCTATTCCTCTTCGTCGGCCAGACCCACGTTCACCACCTGAACTATGGCATCTTCCTGCTGGTGCTGGTGGGCGGCTGGGGCGTCTTCAGCCCGCCGGAATCCAATCGGGCCAAACATTGGGCGGCGTTCCTCTACGGCGTCGGTCTGGCCCTGACATTTGATGAATTCGGGATGTGGCTGCACCTCGGCGGCAGCTACTGGCAGCGGGCCAGCTACGACGCGGTCGTGGTGATCGGCGCGCTGCTCGCCCTTCTCGCGGTCGCTCCGTCGATCGGCCGATGGCGAGGCCGCCAATGGGCCGTCGCGGCGGCGATAGCTGTGGTCTGCTTTATTGGCCTGAAACTGATGGGCGACCAACTCGCCATCTGGACGCCGATCTTCCAACGCCTCGAAAACCTCGGCCCGAAGGTTTAGCCGTCGTTCACGTAAACGCACACGACTTTTCCATCGCGCTTGCCAAGTCGGCTTCGTACTGCTTCGCCGGGACATAGACGCACCCGAACTGCTTCATGTGGCCGGTGACCATTTGCGTGTCCAGCAGCACGTAGCCCCGCTCCCGCAGCCGGCCGACCAGGTGGACCAGGCAGACTTTCGACGCGTTGGCCACCTGATGAAACATCGATTCGCCAAAGAACGCTCCGCCGAGCGCCACACCGTACAGGCCGCCAACGAGTTGCCCCTTCTGCCACGCTTCCACGCTGTGGGCGAAGCCCGTCTGATGCAGTTCGGTATAGGCGTCGATCAATTCGTTTCCAATCCAGCCGCCGCTGCTTTCAGGCCGCGGCACGTCGCGGCAACCGCGCATCACGCCGGCGAAATCGGAATCAATGCGAATCTCAAAGCGTTCCTGCTTGACCAGCTGCCGCAGGTTCTTCGGACAGTGAAAGCCTTCTAATGGCAATACCCCGCGCGGGTCGGCCGTGTACCAACGCGTGACGCCGTCGGCGTCGGTCATCGGGAACGCCCCGCTGGCGTAGGCACGCAGAAGCGTGCGCGGGCTGAGGTCGGCACTGGGCACGTGCCCGAGTGTACCGACCGCCCCCCTCTCCGACACCCCTACCCTACCCCGCCGGCCGGCCGCGCCAAGAGAAAAATGGGCCTGGGTTCATGCATTGCTTCATGAATCTGACCACCACCGCCGGCCGCATTTTTTCCTTGTCCTGGCCCTGCAGAATGATCTAATAGAGGTTCATCCTTGGCCCTATTGCGCATCCACCCCGCCGCGATCCATCTGGTCGCGGCCGGACGTTACCGGAAGTTCTGCCTACTTTCGTGGGCGAAATTTGCAAGGTCATTGCGAATTGATCTGAGACGCCCTCGGCCGCCTCGGCGACGCTTATGGCGTCCCGCGCATTGTCTGGATCGTCGACCCGGCCGCCACGATCCCTGCACAGGCAAACAGTGCCAGGATTTCAACGACCGCCTCCAGGCCCAGGCCCGTGATGTCGCGCTGAAACTGGGCGAGAATCAGGTCACAGACCAGGACGACCGCCAGCGACACCACCACCGGCCACACCGGCCCACCGAGGATGGCCGACAGCAGCCACGCCAGGGCAAACGCGGCGACGGCTGTGCAGACCATTACCGGCAGAACGCCCCAAAGCAGTGCCGGGTTGATCCCCGCCCGTAACGAGTCAGTCGTTCCCCCAAACCACACCTGCATCAGCGCCGCCCCGCCGAACAGCGCGATCAGCAGGAACGCGAACATGCTTGCCAGCACCACAGCCGACACGATCAGCTTCGCTGCCACCGCGCGCTCACGCGACACTGGCAGCATCGCGACGAAGTCCGCCCAGCGCTCGCGCCGCTCGTGCGCGAAGGCCATCGATCCCACCGCAGCGAACATCGGCACGAGGAAAACGAAATTTACCGAGCACGTATCCACCCACGTCTGCGCCGCAAAATCCGCCGTCACGCTGCGCCCCTGATTTTTCGGGTTAAGCAGCACGGCCGAATCGACCATCCCGTGCAGGACGAACGTTGCCACCACCGCACAAAGGACCAGCGGTGCCAGCAGTCGCAGGTCCTTGATCAACAGAGTTCGCATATCATTCTCCACAAACGTCGCCCCACCCCTCACGGCGTCCGTCGCACGAACTGAATCACGACGCCCGCCGCCATGCCCGCCAGCCCAGCCGCCCCCAGCAACATCAGATTCCGACCCAATTCGTAAGGCGTACGCAACGGCGGACTGGTAAAAAGGTCGAACGCGGGCGTATTTCCAAAGAGCAGTGCCGTCGCGATCCCGATCGCGATACCCGCCGAAATGACGGGACTGCGCAGCAGCGACGACATCGCCAGCGCCAGCCCGAAGAGAAGTGTCGCGACCGGAACATACATCGCCACGCCCTTGAACAACGAATCGATCAATTGCTGCGGCAATTCATCGTAGGATCGAGCGAAATGGAAATAAATCCTGGGCGGCGACAAGATGCACGCCACCGCCAGAAAGACCAATGGCACAGCCAACGCGGTCACGACGGCGACCTTCATTCGTGTCGATCGGCGATGCTCGCGGAGCAGCCACTCATTGATGCCGCCGGCGGCCAAGAGCATCACTGCCGCATTGAATCCGTACGGTCCGACAAGCTCGAGACCTGACGCAGCGGTCGCGCGCGATTGGACTTCCGGGCGATATCGGCTCAGGATGGTGCCGGCCCACAGGAGCCCCGCATTCGCAGTCGTCAGGCCAACGCAAACGCCGATTGAAACGATCATCTTCACCGCGATCAATCGTCGCCGAGACACCGGCAGCGTCGCGGTCCATTCGGCCCAACGCTCGCGACGCTCTACCGCGAAGGCGATTGCGCCAACCGTGGCAAACGCCGGCAACAACACCATCCACATTAATGCATTGCCGGCCGAAAAATACCCGACGATTGAATGGCTGTCGTTCTGATTGCGATAGAGCAACGGGACGTCACGCGTGGCCACTTGAATTGGAGGAATGACGCCATAGAAAAGCACCGCGAATGCCGCCAGGGCGAGCAGCGCCGGGCGCAGGAGCCGCAGGTCTTTTTTGAGCAAGGCCCAGGTCATCGCGTCACTCCTTTCCGGCGCAGATGGAACAGCCGGCAGGCCTTCACGGCGTCGGCCGTTTGGATTGGACCACGCACCCCGCCGCCACACACAGTGCGCCCACGGCCACGCCGGCGATGCCCGTGGCCCGCAGGATTGAGGCCTCGTCTGCCCGACGCGTGGTTTCATTCACGGCCGTCATCGCGAATAAAGGCAAGCCGAGTCCGAACACGGCCGAAAGCACGGAGCTGCGCGTCGCTGAGGACAGCAGCCACGCCAAGCCGAAGATCGAACTCACGACGCCCACGTAGGCGAAGACGGCCGTGATGGCCGCGGGTCGCCAGTCACGCGGGTTAAACCAGACGCCGGCCGATTGCGAACCCGTCCACCACGCCACGCCGACCACATCCACCGTCAGTAACGCGGCCAACACCGTTGCGGCCACGATCAGCCGCCACGGCCAGCCGAGCCATCGCAGTGCGATCCATGCCACCAAGCCCACACTCACGATGACCGCAACGGCACGCCAGCCAAACGGGCCGGCCTGAACTTGAAGGTAGCCGTACACGGGCATAGCACCCCAATAGGCCCGCGCGAACCAAAGTGATGCGATCAGGAAGACCATTGCATTCACCGCCAGTGGCAACACGCTGACTGCGACGCTGACCACGAGTTTGATCGCCGACTGCCGGCGGATCGACACCGGCAGCATTGCTAAAAATTCCGCCGACCGGTCGCGGCGTTCGCGGGCAAACGCCATCGCGCCTACTGCGGCGATGAGCACGACGTAGAGAATCGAAACCGGCGTACAGTTATCAGCCACAAATAGAGCCAAGCGGCGCGAATTATCCGAAGAGTCATGCTGGATTTCGCGATGGTAGATTCGGTTAATGCGGCTCTCTTCTCGAATCTGACCTTTCTGCCACGAAACGAACGTGATCGACGCCACAACGACGTAGAAGGTTAACGCAATCCCGACTGCCGCCAGCATCGCCAGCCGGAGCAGCCGCAGATCTTTTTGAACGAGTACCCAGTTCATACCGCCGCCTCGTCACGACCGCGGACGATGTCTTTAAAGACGTCGTCGAGATTCAGATCCAGCACGTCCAGCCGGGTGACGCCGGGCTTGGCTCGCAGCTCGTGCAGAGTGGCCGGGCTGAAGTGGTCGATCGTCAGCGTCCACTCGCGGCCGGCGCGTTGTTCGCGCAGGACTGAGGCGGGCGATTGCAGCAGTGCGGCGGACGATGGCGTCGGCGGGCCGGCGTCTTCTTCCAGGATCACGCGGACGCGCTTTACGCGGTCGATGATTTCGTCGGTCGTGCCGGCCATCAGCAGTTTGCCCTCGTGCATGAGCGCCACTCGGTCAGCCAGGCGCTGCACGTCGGCCAGGGCGTGGCTGCTGAAGAGGATCGTCTGGCCGCGGTCGGCGGCGAACTCCAAAATGCCTTCGAAGAACTCCTCGCGCACGACGGGGTCAAAGCCGCTGGTGGGTTCGTCCAAAATCAGCACGGCCGGGTCGTGGCAGACGGCCAGCAGCAATTGCAGCTTGGCGGCCTGGCCTTTGGACATGTGCTTGACCTTCGTCTCCAGCGGCAGGCGGAAGCGGCGGATCAGATCCTCGCAGCGCGGCTGGTTCCACGTGGTGTGGAACTTCCGGACGAACGCGATCGCCTCGCCGGCGCGCATCCACGAATAGATGTTCGGCCGATCCGGCACGTAGCCGACGCGGCGCTTCATCTCCACCGAATCGCGCCGCACATTACAGCCGGCGGAAACGATGCTGCCTTCGGTCGGCGCGAGCAGGCCGACACTCATGCGGAGCAGCGTGCTCTTGCCGGCACCGTTCAGCCCGATCAGCCCGGTGAAACTGCCGGCCGGGCAATCGAGCGAAAGATTGTCGACTACGTTCCGCCGGCCGAAGCGACGGGTGACGTTGGCGAAAGCGATCGCGCGGTCGGTCATGACATTCGTCTCAATCATGGTTGGCCCCTCTGCCGGATTTGGATTCGTTGCTGCCACCGCTTCCTGTGATCGCGCGACGATAGAGCGCGTCGATTCGCTCCGGCGTCATGCCTGCCGTTCGCGCCTGCGCGATCGCCTCAGCGAGCGCGGCGGTGACGGCCTCTTCCGCCCCGCGCACCGCCGCCGGCTGGCTGCCCGTGGCGACGACCATGCCGACGCCCTTGCGGCTTTCGACCAGCCCTTCGCGCTCCAAGGCTTCGTACGCGCGGGCGACGGTATTGGGATTGACCAGCAGCGTGACCGCCTGCTGCCGCACGGAAGGAATGAGTTCGCCCGGCCGATAAACGCCCGCGGCAATCAGCGAGCGCAGCCCGTCCACGATCTGCCGAAAGATCGGCACCGCACTCGACGCATCCACGCGGATGTCAGGCATGCGTACTAGCGTACTAGTACACCAGCCGCGCGTCCATTAAAATCCGGGAAATACTCGTGAGGCGGGAAAAAGCAGGCCAACGGACAGTTGGAGATGGATCGCGTTCCAGAACGTTGGTTGATTCAAATGCCATCGGCCGTGCGCCACAAACGAACGGCGCGTCCATCAATGAAACCACCCCGGCAACACTGTGTTACCGGGGCGGGAAGAGCGATGGGTCGGGAGTCATCGCTCGACACCTCTTTGATCGGCATCTTGCCACCGATTGTGCACGGGGCATTTCTAACTACCACGAACGGGACATTGCGATGGGTCGATTCTCGGACGTAATGGTCGGCGCGCCACTGACAAAAGGTTCGCCCCTTTCTTGCGGCCTTCCGGCAATCGGCCGGCCCGCAAACGAAAACCGCCTCGGCAACACAACGTTGCCGAGGCGGGAAGGACGGTGGGTCGGGAATCACCGTTCGACCGTTCATCATCGGCGACTCTAGCGTTATTCATCAAGGACATTTTTGGTATTTACAACCGGTTTCATTGGTGGAATTTGCAAATTATCGGCCGGCGTGCAAGGTGAATATCGGCAACGATTTACAGCTTGCTATAGCAGGTTCATCTTCGCTTTGAAGGGAAGGCTGAAAGAAAACCGCCCCGGTAACACGACGTTACCGGGGCGGGACGTGCGATGGGTCGGGAATCACCGCTCGACACTTGTTTTATCGACGATTCCGTAGCGATCCACTAGTGGCATTAACGCCCAGCCTGTTTAGGTCAAACCTTTACCTTCCCCGAAACAGCGATGCAGAAAAACGACGAAAACGTTCAGCGTGCGGCAGACGTGGACGATGCGCGATGAAGGAATAAACCCTGTTTTTCAGTGTCATTCCCACAGCGATGCGGTAATCTCATGGGAGTTGGCGGTTCTTGGAGGGACCTGAAGATGACTGATCGATTCACGGGGCTGCGCTTCGCGCCCGAACTGCTTGAGCAGCGTGTCCTGCTCTCCTTTACCCTCAGCCTGGATTACACCTACGACAGCAGCGGCTTTTTCACGGCCGCCCGGCGGAGCGTCCTGGCCGCGGCCGCCAGTTCGCTGACGGCCCGGCTGGCCGACAGCTTTTCGGCCATCACGCCGGGTGGCAGTGGGTCATGGACGGTGAACTTCACCAACCCGTCGTCCGCCGCCGCCGTTGCAATCAATAACCCCACGATTCCGGCCAACACGGTCAAGGTGTACGTCGGCGCACGCACCCAGCCCACCGGCCAGCTCGGCGAAGGCGGGCCCGCCGGTTGGAGCGGATCGGGTACGCAGGCGTGGTTCGATACCATCAACAAGCGCGGCCAGACCACCGCGGCCGGCAGCGCGCCGGAATACACGCCGTACGTCGGCTTCATCTCATTCAGCAGCAACGCCAACTGGTTCTCCGGCAGCACCATCAGCGGCATCGGCAGCAGCCAGTCTGATTTCTATTCCGCCGCCGTTCACGAGCTCGGCCATGTGCTGGGCATCGGCACCACGGCATCGTGGCTGGGC
>JAQGHK010000532.1 GCA_028288875.1 Phycisphaerales bacterium
ACCCAGATTTCGCCGTCGTCGTCGGTGATGGCAACGCGCGATCCCTGCTTGCCCAGCGGGTCCTGGTTGATGGCGATCACTTCGTCGTTGCTCAGCAGGCCGGTGGTGAACGCGTCGAGTTGTGTCAGGTCGCAGCCGATCAGCAGCGGCGCGGCCAGCAGTGACCAAAGCGACACGTGCGAATACTGCTCGCTGGGCGTGAGCTTGGTCTGGTGCAGCTTCGGCCCCCAGCCCACTTTGCCCAGCACCAGCATGTCCGGATCGTTCCACTGTCCCGGCTTGGCAAAGCGCTCCAGGCCGTGCTGGTTGAAGCCGATGGCCGACACGCTCCCCCATGAATCGCCGATGTCGTCCGTCGTCCGCCAGCAGTTCCCGCCGACCTGTCCGCCCCATTCCCACACGCTTCCCATGCCGTATTGGCACAGGCTGTAAACGATGTCCCGGTCCTGCTTGGCCAGTTCGTCGCGCATCACTTCATAGGGATGCCGAAGGAGCGTCGCCTCGGGCGGCCGGTTCGGTAATTTCCGCAATTGATTGGCGACACCGCCGTAGCTGCACCAATCGTATTTCAGGTAGTCAAAGCCCCACTCCGCATACTGCTTCGCGTCTGCCGCTTCGTTTTCGTAGCTGCCCGTGAAGTGCGCGCAGGTCCACGGCCCGGGCGAACTGTAAATGCCGGCCTTCAGCCCCTTGGCATGCAGGTAATCGGTCAGCGCCTTCATGTCCTGGAACTTGTCGTTCGTGCGGACGCGGCCGTTGGCGTCGCGCAGTGGTTGCGCCGATTTTTCCGGCGCTTTGGTGTTCACCGGAAGCTGCCAGCAGTCGTCGATGTTGATGTACGTCCAACCGTGGTCGATCAGCCCGCTCTTTTCCATCGCGTCGGCGGCGGCCCGCACCTTTTCGTCGCTCACGTCGTGGGCGAAGCAGTTCCAACTGTTCCAACCCATCGGCGGCGTGAGCGCGATGCGATCGCCCGCTTCGATCGTCAACGTCTGCTCGGCCGAGCCGAGTGCGTTGCGGGCGCTGAGCTTCACGCGATACGTGCCGGCCTTGGCGATCGCGCCGGTCAGAATTCCCGTTGCCGGATCAAGCTTCACGCCGTCCGGCACATCGGCGCCCGTGAAGGTGATCGGCCGCTCGCCGGTGGTGGCGACACGAAACAGCACCGGCTTGCCGGGCCGCACGCCCAGCACGCGGGCAAAGTTCATCCGCGGCGTCTTCGCCGGCAGCGGCGTCAGGACGACGGCCTCGTCCGGCGGCAGGCTGACCGTCTCCGGCTTGTCGCCGTCGTACGTGATTTTGGCGTCGGCCCAGTCGGCGTGGGCGAACATGTTCCCCGACCCGACCAGGCGCGTGTAAAGCACGAGGTTTTTGACGCCGTTCAGGTCGACATCGACGGCCTTCCCCGCGTCGCCCGCGCGCATCGGCCCGCTTTTGAACACGGTGTGGCCGTCCGCCATCACGCGGATTTCGATCGGGAAGTTCTTCGCCTTCGGATCGCCTTTCACTTCGTCATCAATGCCGACGAAGGCGTGAAACCCGGTGGCGCGGCCGTCGAGTTTGATCTGCAGGCTGGAGGCCGCGTGCGATCCCACGCCGCGCTCGAAAACCCGGCCATTGATCGTCAGCGGATGCCCGCTCACACTCTTGTTGGCCTGGACGTGGCCGAACTCCTGCACGAGTTTCGACAAATCGAGATCGGCCAGTTGCACTTCGGCCGCCCCGGCCGTTCCGGCGGCTGCCATCAGCAGACCCGCGCACGTCAGGAACACCGTCCGCCGCCGAAGACGCTGTAACGCCGTCGTAGGTGCAAAATCGTCGAATTTCATTGCCCATTCCTCCGCTTCGCCACAAAGCTGAATCATTCATTGACAATAGCTCATCTTTGAATGATAGTTTGTTTGCAGTCTGTCCCGCTTTCGCTCGAAAAGCAAGGACGAGATTCGCGGCGGGCGCGGGAATCGGAGGAACCATGCGGCAAGGACGATTCGGCACTCGCCTGCTGGCCATTGCCGGGCTGTTGTGGATCGGCACGTGTTCACTTGCACCGGCAGTCGAACCGGCCACGCAGCCGGCGACTCGGGCGGCAAAAGGCCCCGCCAGGACCGTCGTCTGCTTCGGCGACAGCCTGACGAAAATCGGCTTCGGCGACGTGCTGGGCGACTTCGTCCCCGCCACCGTCGTCAACGCCGGCCAGAGCGGCCAAACCACTGAAGCGGCCCTGCCGCGGTTTGAAAAAGATGTGCTGGCCCGCTCGCCGGATGTCGTTGTGATCCTGTTCGGCACCAACGACATGGTGCGCGACAAACCGACGCCGAAAGTCGATCTCAAAAGCTACGCCGCCAATCTCACGTCGTTCGTCGACCGCATTCAGGCCCGGCACGCGCGCGTCGTGATGTGCACCGTTCCCCCGATCAAGGCCGAGCCCTACTTCACCCGGCACCCCAAGGCCAACTACGACGCCGTCGGTGGGCTGGAGAAAGTCATCGCCGACTACCGGGACGCGGCAATGCACGTGGCCGAGTTGAAACAGGTGGCCGTCGTCGATTTGAATCACCTGCTCGCCACACACCCCGAATGGCAGGCGGCCGACGGCGTGCACCCAACGCCCGAGGGACGCCGTATCATGGCCGCGGCGATCGCGCCCGCCGTCATTGAAGCGCTGAACTCTTCCGCGAATCCCTGAGGTCCATCGATGTCGAACGAACGAACCGGCTTCGGCCGAGTGTTGCCAGGCCGCCTCCTTCATTGGTTGGCGCTGGTGGCGTTACCCACCGCCGCGCTGGCCGCTACGCCGGAGTGGGAGAACGAGCAGATCAACCGCGTGAACGTCGAGCCGATGCATTCGACATCGGTGCCCTACCCGGACCGCGCCGCCGCGCTGGCGCGCAAGCCGATGGAATCGGCCTTCGTGCGCAGCCTCAACGGGCCGTGGTCGTTTCATTTTTCAAAACGCCCCGAGCAGCGGCCGGTCGATTTTTACAAGCCGGAATTTCCCGTCGCCGACTGGCCCACCCTCGACGTGCCGAGCAACTGGCAGATGAAGGGCTACGGCGTCCCGATCTACACGAACATCACTTACCCGTTCAAAAATAACCGTCCGCGCGTGACGAGCGAGCCGCCGAAAACATGGACGGCGTTCGACAATCGCAATGAGGTCGGCAGCTACCGGCGCGACATCGACCTGCCGGCCGACTGGGCGGGGTACGAAACGTTCATTCACTTCGACGGCGTGGAATCCGCGTTCTACCTCTGGGTGAACGGCCAGAAAGTCGGCTATCACGAGAGCAGTTACGCCGCCGCAGAGTTCCGGCTTACGCCGTACCTGAAGCCGGGCAAAAACACGGTGGCGGTCGAGGTGTATCGCTGGTGCGACGGCAGCTATGCGGAGGACCAGGATTTCATCCGTCTGAGCGGAATCTTTCGCGACGTGTTTCTGTTCGCCACGCCGCAGACCTATCTGCGAGACTACTTCGCCAAGCCGGAACTGAATGACGATTACGTCGACGGCACGCTCAAAGTCACGGCGAAAGTCCGCAACACTGCCGCTGACGAAACGAAGCGCACGCTTGGCATCGAACTCATCGACGCCGACGGAAAAACCGTACTGACGCAGGAGCAAGCGGTCACCGCCGCCGCCAACGCGGAGACGGCTGTGGAGTTCAGCCAGCCGGTGCCGCATCCCGCGCAGTGGTCGGCGGAGATTCCGAACCTGTACACGGTGCTGCTGACGCTGAAAGACGCGGACGGCCGCGTGCTGATGGTCGACCGGACGCGCGTCGGCTTCCGCAAGATTGAGATCAAGAATTCCGCCCTCCTCATCAACGGCCTGGCCGTGATATTCAAGGGCGTGAACCGCC
>JAQGHK010000553.1 GCA_028288875.1 Phycisphaerales bacterium
GGCGGTGTTGGCCAGCCACTTGCGGCACTGGGCGAAGACGGCGTCCTTGCTCAGCACCTGCGTGACGTTCTCCCACGGGCCGGCGGCCATCAGGTTGTGGTGGATCGTGACCAGCACTTCGGCGCAGATGCGGACGGACGTCCCGACGAAGGCATCGAGCGTATCGACCACGCCGCCGTGCAGGCTGTTTTCGACCGGCACCAGGCCGTAGTCGATATGGCCGCGGGCGACTTCTTCGAACACTGACGGGATTTCCGCCAGCGGGAAGTATTCGACCGACTGCCCGAACTTCAACACGGTGGCCTGGTGCGAGAAGCTGCCGGCCGGCCCGAGGAAGCCGATGCGCAGCGGCCGCTCCAGCGCGAAGCTGCCGCTCATCAGTTCCCGATACACCGCCTCCAGGCAACGATTCGGCAGCGGCCCAGTGTTGATTGCGCGAATCTTGTCGAACACGGCCTTCTCGCGATCAGGCGCGTAGATGGCGAGGTTTTGCTGCTGCTTGATCTTGCCGACTTCCACCACCACGCGGGCGCGGGCGTTGAGCAGATCAACGATCTGGCGATCGAGGACATCAATCTGTTTGCGGAGCGGATCGAGCGAGTCAGACATGCCGGCCAGAATAACGCAGCGGCGGCCATCAAGCGACGGTCCCCGCCACGCGATTGATGCGGGGCGGGGACCAGTAGGACCAGATTAAATGTCTTCAGCGGAATCGCGGCGAGAACCGCTGCCCGCCAGTCACCTTACACAGCCGGCGGCGCACCGCCCCGGCCGCCGAGCATGCCCAGGACCAGCATCACCAGCGCGATCAGCGCTAACACAATGGCGGCCTGCGTGGCCAGGTTCGAGAGACCACCTTGACCAAAGACGGCGGCGACGATCGCCAAGATAAACGCAACAGCAGCAGCACGTAACATGAGAAACTCCTTCGTTGCATCATCCTATGCATGCCACACTAGGCTAAAAGCGTTTCATCATTGCTACATCCATTATTGGAAGGTAACACCGTTCACCTTTACCCAACCTGCCGGATGGCGGCCGCTGAGATCGCGGTGTGTCCAGTGGACGACGCCGCCGCGGTCGTTCCAAATGTAGATGCCTTTGAAGGCAATGGCGTCGCCTTCCCGGGCGATGACGCGGGTGGCCACATCAATATTGTGGGCGATCAGCACGGTGCCGCCGCCCGCGACGGCGACCAGCATCCGCTGATGACGCAGGCCTTCCGTGTCGTCAGGCAACATTTTTACGATCCGGCCGCCGCCTTCGACGTTCACTTCCTCGGCTTTGGATCGGATCGCCTTCGTCAGCGAGTCATTGGAAACCGACGCGGTGGGCAACAGCGGCGGCGACTCACGGACGGCCGGCGGCGGGACCGGCGCAGGTTCGATAGGCGGCGCGGTCGTTTGCTGTGCGGCTGCCCCGCCGCCGGATTGTTTCAGCCAAGCGCCTACTGCCGCGCCGATCAACACAAGGATCGTGATCCAGACCGGCTGTTTAGACCGACCCGGCTGCGATGACTGCGGCGGCTGCGATTCCATTCATTGGAATATAACCGCAACGGCCCCCGCCCATGCAGGCGAAGGCGATTGTCCCCCCAAACAACGCACGCTACGTTGGTCGGATGGTTGATCGGATGAATGAGAATGAGACGCCAAAGCCGCCCATCGGCTTCGGTCAGCAGATGTCGACCCGCGTGGCGTTTTTCCTCGCGGGATTTGCGATGTCTACGTGGGCCCCGCTGATCCCGTTCGTGAAGAACCGCCTTCATCTGAACGACGCGCATCTTGGAATGCTTCTGTTGTGTCTTGGCGCGGGCTCGGTCACGGGCATGCCGATGGCGGGCACGCTGGCCGGGCGATACGGGTGCCGGCGCGTCATTGGGACGGCGGTCCTTGGCATTATTTGCGTGTTGCCGCTGCTGGCGACGGCGGGATCGACCACCACGCTCGCGTTGACATTACTACTCTTCGGCGCGGCCGTCGGGACGCTGGATGTCGTCATGAACATCCAAGCCGTGATCGTCGAGCGCGGTAGCGGCCGGTCGATGATGTCGGGCTTTCACGGCTTATACAGCGTCGGCGGGTTTGCCGGCGCGGGCAGCGTGAGTCTCCTGATTTCCAATGGTGCGACGCCGCTGGTGGCGACCCTCGCCAGCGTAGCAATCACGGTCGTTTTGCTGTGCGTCAGCTTTCGCTCGCTTCTGCCGTACGGCGGTGACCGCGATGCGCCGGCCTTCGTCGTGCCGCATGGATTGGTGCTGCTGCTCGGCACGTTCTGCTTCGTGCTGTTTCTGGCGGAAGGTTCGGTGCTGGATTGGAGCGCCGTCTTCCTCGCGAACATTCGCGGCATGCATCCTTCGCACGCGGGATTGGGATATGTCGCCTTTGCCGTGGCCATGACGACCTGCCGGCTCACCGGCGATGCGATCGTTCACGCCATCGGGGCCCGGCGCGTGGTGCTGTTTGGCAGCCTATGTGCTGCGGGCGGATTTCTGCTGGCCATCACGGTGCCCTCGGCGGCGGTCGGCATCATCGGCTTCGGGCTCGTCGGCGTGGGCGCCTCCAATGTCGTGCCCGTGATGTTCTCGGCGGTGGGCCGGCAGACGGCGATGCCGACCAATCTTGCGATCGCCGCCATGACGACGCTCGGCTACGCCGGCATTCTTTCCGGCCCGGCCGCGATTGGCTTCGTCGCAAATGCGACCAATCTCCGCTTCGGTTTGGCGGTGGTTGCCGCGATGTTGATCACGGTGGCAATCGGATCGACGCGTGTCAACGTTTTCTCCCCGAACGCCTAGGTGATACAAGTCGGGCCTATGAAGACGACCTTTGCTCGCGCGGCGATCGCCCGGCTCGCTTTG
>JAQGHK010000557.1 GCA_028288875.1 Phycisphaerales bacterium
CGACGTGCCCGACGCCATCAAAGCCGTCGCCCTCGATGCTATCAAGGCTGGCCACAATCGCTACACGCCCACGCAGGGCATCGCGCCCCTGCGAGAGCGGCTGCGCAAAGATCTCAGCAAGGAATACGGCCGCGACGTTGGCGACATCCTCATCACCCGCGGCGTCAGCGGCGCGCTGATGCTGGCGATCATGGCGGTCGTGAATCCCGGCGACGAGGTCATCTTCCTCGACCCGTACTTCGTGATGTACAAGCATCTGCTGAGCCTGGTCGGCGGCGTGCCGGTGATCGTCGACAGCCACCCCGATTTCCGCTTTCCCGCCGATAAGGTGGACGCGGCGATCACGCCGAAGACGAAAATCCTGATTCTCAATTCCCCGAGCAACCCCACCGGCACGGTGATGAGCGCCGACGAAGTGCGCGCCGCCGTCGCGGTGGCAAAGAAGCACGGCATCCTGATCCTCAGCGACGAAATCTACGAGCCGTTCCTGTACGACAAGGCGCTAGGCCTCGGCGACTGGGCACCGGGCAAGGAAGGCGCGCAGGCGCCGCTTTATTCGCCGCTGTCGCTGTACGAGAACACCGTCGTCCTTCGCGGCTTCTCCAAGAGCCACGCCATGACCGGCTGGCGTGTCGGCTACGTTTACGGCCAGCCCGAAGTCGTCGCACAGATGACCAAGCTGCAGCAGTACACGTTTGTCTGCGCTCCGAGCCCCTTCCAGGATGCAGCGCTGGCCGCCATCGACGTGGACATGAGCCAGCACTTCGCCACGTACGCCAAGAAGCGCGACTACGTGTACGACCGCCTGAAGACGAAGTTCGACGTCGTCCGCCCCGGCGGCGCGTTCTACATCTACCCCAAGGCCCCCGCCGGCCAGACCGCCAGCACGTTTGTGGAAAAGGCGATCGCGAACAATGTGCTGATCATCCCCGGGAACGTGTTCAGCAGCCACGACACGCACTTTCGCATCAGCTACGCCACGACGGACGCGAAGCTGGCGCAGGGCTGCGATGTGCTGTTGTCGTTGGTGTAAGACGTCACCCGCCCACTCCTGTAGGGGCGACAAATAGGTCGCCCGCGAGGGCCGATCACGTTCGGCGGGCGAGACATGTCTCGCCCCTACAAAGGATACGCCACTTCGGTCGCACGTGCAGGCATGAACGCTCTTTGACAACAAAAAAGCCCCGGCTGCTCGCAGCCGGGGCTTTTGTTTCAATCACCGCAACAATGATCAATCGTCGTCGTAATCCGGCAGCGCATCCAGATCGACGAACGAGCTCGGCGGCTTCACGTCTTCGCCGCTGGCGGGCTCGTCATCGACGAGGTGCTTGTCGCTGGAACCCGTCTTGGTGACTTCGGCCCGTTTGATGGGCTTGGTGCTGGACTTGATCACCTTGGGCGTGCGCGGTGCACGGGCCGGCTTAGCGGCCGGGGCTTCCGCCGCGGCTGGCTGGGCGTGCATCTGGTGATCTGTCGGCGGGGTCAGCTCGGCTTCGCGAGCCTTAGCCAGCTGGGCTTCCAGCGCGGCGGCTTCGCGATCGAGCTCCTCGTCGTTCGGCAGACCTTCGATCGGCGGCGAACGACGCGGCGCGGCGTTCCCGCGACCCTTGCCACGCAGCGGCCGACCGCGACGGTCCAACCGTGGTGCTTCACGCGGCTTGGGTACGAAGTTGATGTCGTTGCCGGGCGTTGCATGTTCGTCCTCGGCCGGATCGGCACCGCCCTGCTGACCGCTGTCCTGACGCGAGGCCTCGCGGGCAAGGTGCGACAGGTCGGCCGGGCTGCTGCCGCGACGGCTGCCGGGAGGGCCACCACCGCCCTGGCGTCCGCCTTGGCCACGACCACGATCGTTGCCGCGATAGCCCTGCTGCCCGCCACGGAAATCGCCGGGCTGCCGGCGACGCGGGTCGTCATTGCGAACCTGCTGGCCGTTGCCCTGCTGGCGATCGCCTTGCTGGCGGCCGCCCTGATTGCGATCACCCTGTTGGCGGTCGCCTTGCGGACGATCTCCTTGGGGACGGTCACCTTGCTGACGGTCCTGGCGGTCATTCGGCCGCCGATCGCCCTGCTGGCGGTTGTCTTGTTGACGATTCTCGGGCGGACGTTCGCCCTCGACGCCGGCGTGGGGCTGTTCGCCTTCGGGGCGATCGCCTTGCGGCGGGCCGCCTTCGGGATTGCCTTCGCCGTTGCGACCGCGGCCGCGACGACCACGACGCCGACGCCGACGCCGGCCGCCTTCGCGCGGCTGGCCGTCCTCCCCGTTGCCTTCGCCGCGCGGGCCGTTGTTGGCGTTCTCGCCACCTTCGCCGCCGGCTTCATTGCTGAAGAGGTCGCCGGTGTCTTCGCCAGCGCCTTCGCCACGTTCGTCGCGAGCACCTTCGGCTTGGCCGTCGATGTCATCGCCTTCAAATTCCTCGGCGTCACCGACTTCGGCGCTTTCCGGGCGTTCTTCGTCAACCGGACGCGGGGTCGCGGGCGGTGCATCGGCAGGACGCTCGTAACGATCACGCCGCGGACGATCGCCACGATTGGCGTCGTCGCGATTGCGGCTATCCGGGCCGCGATTGTCGGGACCGCGGTTATCACGGTTCCGATCGCCACCCCGGCCGCGATCACGGCCACGGTTGCGATCACGGTTGTTGCCGCCGGGGCGACGGTCGCGATTTTCGCTTGGGTCGAAGAAGCCGCCCGGCGCGTTGCCGGGCAGTTCGTCGCCGCCTTCATCAACGTCGACGACACTGGCTTCGTCGTCGTTGCCGGTCTGTTCGACGGCCTCGCCGGCTTCGGCCTCGGCGGCCTTAAGCGCCGCCGCCTTGCCGCGTCCGCGACCCGCTGCCTTGGGAGCAGGTGCTGCGGGCTCTTCGCTGAAGAGCTCTTCGGCATCGACCGAATCGTCCTCGCGCTTGTCGTGCTTGGGCTTGGGCTGTTCGTTGCGACGATCATCCCGACGACCGCGGCCACCACGTTCGCCGCCGCCCTCGCGACGCTGATTGTGCTGGTGCGTGGCCGGCAGTTCCATGCCGAGTTCGGCGATGTAGATGTAGCCGTCGCGAGCGTCGTACAGCTCGAACTTCATCGCATCCATCGACATTTCGGCATCGGTGGCGATGGAGACGCGTTTCTCAATGTCCTGCTCCAGTTTCGCGATTTCGTACCGCTTGCGGTTCTGCAGGAACAGAGCGACGTCCGGATTGACGGTCAGCGTCAGCCGAACGACGGCCGCGTCGTTCAGGCCGATGCGGATCTTGCGCATGACGTCGAGGGCCATGGATTCCGGCGTCTTGACCATGCCCTGGCCCCCGCAGGCTTCGCAGTCGTGATAGATGGCCTTCCGCAGGCTCGGCCGCATGCGCTGACGGGTCATCTCAACGATGCCGAACTGGCTCATCCGCAGCATGCGGGTCTTGGCGCGGTCTTTCTTCAGATTCTCGAACAGGCGCTCTTCCAACTCACGGCGATGACGCTCAAACCGCAGATCGATAAAGTCGCAGATGATCACGCCGCCCATGTCGCGCAGGCGCAGCTGGCGTGGGATTTCGTCGGCGGCTTCCATGTCGGTCTTGAAGGCCGTCATTTCGGCATCGCTGTGTTCGCGGAACTTGCCGCTGTTCACATCGATCGCCACAACGGCTTCGGTCTGATCAATGATCAGCGAACCTCCGCTCGGCAGCGGCACGCGGCGGCTGTACATCGACTCGACGACTTCTTCCAACTGGTACTTGTGGAACAACGGGAGCTGCTCTTCGTACAGCTCCACCTTGTTCTTGGTGCGCGGCATCGCGAGCTTGATGAAGTCCTTGATCTTCTTGGCCGTCTCTTTGTCGTCGACGATGATGCTGTCAACGTCGCTGGTGAACACGTCGCGCACGGTGCGCGTGATGAGGTCACCTTCGGTGTAGAGTTCGACCGGCGGCTTGTCCTTGTCGATCTGCTTCTTGAGCTGATCCCACAGGCGGGCGAGGTACTTCAGATCCTTTTCGATCTCCAGCTTGCTCTTGCCGATGCCGGCGGTGCGAATGATGAAGCCGCAGTCCTTCGGCGGCGTGAGGCCGTCGAGGATCTTGCGCAGGCGGGTGCGTTCGGCTTCGTCTTCGATCTTCTTCGACACGCCCATCTTGGCCATGCCGGGCATCATCACCAGCACGCGGCCGGGGACGCTGAGGTAGGTGCTGAGCGTCGGGCCCTTCGTGCCGATGCCTTCCTTGATGATCTGGACAACGATCTCGTCGCCCTTGCGGAGGCACTGCTGAATCGGCGGACGGTCGCGGCGGCCGAGTTTCTGGCCGACCTTTTCGGCCGGGCCGTGATCGCCCTTTTTGCCGCCGAAGTAGGTGGGCATCAGGTCGGAGATGTGCAGGAAGCCGTTCCGGCCGATGCCGAAATCCACAAAGGCGGCCTGGATGCTCGGCTCGACGTTGGTGACTTTGCCCTTGTAAATGTTGCCCACGTGCGACGTGTTGCTCGTGCGCTCCATGTAAAGCTCTTCGAGCTTGTTGTTCTCGAGCAGCGCGATGCGGCATTCCTCGCCGGCGCTGACGTTGATGAGCATTTCTTTTGCCATTGCGAAACTGCGGGCGTCTGGCTGCAGGCGGCGGACGGCAAAACTGCCATCGGCTCGTCGGCTGCGGCGCCGGCTCCTCTAAAAAGCCTCGGGAATAATCTTTCGCGTTTCCTCGCGCAGGTAGTGAACCACCTGGCGTTCGGAATCGAAACTCATGACCTTGCGCGCCACCTGGCGCGCGTGTTCGGTGGTCGTGCTGCGGATGATCTTTTTGACCTCCGGCACGTCAGGGCCGTTCATCGAAAACGTGTTGAGCCCCAGCCCCAGGAGCAACAACGTATACAGGGGTTCGCCGGCCATTTCGCCGCAAACAGAAACGCCAATGCCTTGGCGGTTCGCGGCGCGAATGACATCGCGAATAAGAGACAGTACGGCGGGATGTGCGGGCGTGAACAGGCCGGCGACGCGCTCGTTCGTGCGGTCGACGGCCAGCGTGTATTGGATCAGATCGTTCGTGCCGATCGAAAAGAAGGCGACTTCGCGGGCGAAGTTACTGGCGAGCAATGCCGCCGACGGCACTTCCACCATCATGCCGACGGGGACATCGCCCTTGAAGCTGGCGCCTTCGTCCTCGAGTTCTTCGATGACGTCGTTAAGCACCATGCGGGCCTGCCGCAGTTCCATGATCGTGCTGATCATCGGGAACATGATGCGGACGTCGCCGTGCACGGCGGCGCGGAGGATGGCCCGCAACTGGGCCTTGAACATCGGCAGGTTGTGCAGGCACATGCGAATGCTGCGGTCGCCGAGGAATGGGTTGGCCTCTTTGCTCGGGCCTTTGCCGAAGATGTATTTGTCGGCGCCCAAATCAAGCGTGCGAATGACCAGCGGGCGACCATCCAACCGCCGCACGGCGTCGGCGTAGGCGAGGTAGTGATCCTCTTCGGTCGGCTCGATCACACTGGCCATGTAAAGGAACTCGGTGCGGTACAGACCGATGCCCTTAGCGCCGCGGTCCAGTGCGTCGTTGATCTCGGCGGGGAACTCGATGTTCGCCATCAGCGTGACGGCGTGTCCATCGGTCGTCACGGCCGGGAGGTCTTTGAGGGTGGCGAGCTCTTTTTCGAACTCGATATACTGGCGGACATATTCCTCGTGCTCGGTCAGCTGATCGGCATCCGGATCGACAATGACGACACCGCGCGTGCCGTCGATGATCACCAGATCGCCGCCGCTGATGGCGCTGCTGACATTGCCCAGGCCGACAACGGCGGGAATGCCCATGGCCCGGGCGACGATGGCCGTGTGGCTGGTGCGGCCGCCGACGTCGCAGGCGAAGCCTTTGACGCGATTCTTATCCAACGCTGCCGTCTGCGACGGCAGCAAGTCGTGGGCGATCACGCAGACGTTCTGCTGTAGATTCAACAGGCCTTCATGGGCATTGCCAATGAGCGTCCGCAGCACTCGTTTTTCGATGTCGTAGACGTCTTTGACACGGTCGGCGAGGTACGAATCCTTCATCGCCAGGAACGTGCCGGCCAGCTTCTTCATCGCCACGCTGACGGCGTACTCAGCGTTGGTGTGCGAAGTCTGAATTTCCTTGAGGACGCTGTTGAGAAGCGTTTTATCCTTCAGGAGGCCGGCGTGAAAATCGAAAATGCTGGCGATATCGTTGCCGTGCTCGGCCTTGAGCTCGGCGCGGAAAACATTGAGATCGTCGGTCGCTTTAGTAAAGGCCTCGCGGAGGCGTGCTACCTCCTTATCGACGCTGTTGACGTCGACCAGGCGGCGAGGAATGACAAGGTCTTCGGCGTCCAGAACCACGGCGGGGCAAATGACCACGCCGGGGGACACGCCGATCCCCTTCATAATTTCCATCTTCGTGGGGTCTGGGGCCTACGGCTTAGGACTGGTGCACGGCAAAACGATGTTTTGCGCTCCACCAACCCTAAGCCCCAAGCCCTAGGCCCGCTCTCCCTTTATTCATCCTCGCCGAACTTATCGTCGACGAGCTTGGCTAACTGTTCCACTGCGGCCGCGGCGTCTTCGCCGCTGGCCGTGACATGTAATTTCGTGCCTTGGGTGGCTTCGAGCGTGATCATCTGCATCACGCTTTTTCCATCGACGGTCACGGCCTCGTCGACGCCGTCGGCCAGAGGCTTCTCGACGGTAATTTCACTGGTGAACTGGTTCGCGAGGTCGACGAATTGCATCGCCGGCCGTGCGTGCAGGCCGAGGTGATTCTGGATGACGATGTCTCGCGTAACAACGCTCATTGTCGAAGGGCCCGCGGGGCTGTACGGCTCGGAATTCATTTGCCCGCGTCGGCCTCATCGAGGAGATCGACGATCTTCTGGCGGCTTTCACTTTGACGAAGGAAACGACGGAACATGTCCTTCTGCAGGTTGCTGAACACGATGTTCATGGCCTGAAGATGCTGCTGCGGCGCGTTGTCCGGGCTCAGGAGCAGGAACACGCTGTACACCGGCTGGCCATCCAAGGCGGAGAAATCCAGCCCCGCTTCACTGCGGCCGATGCCGCCGGCCATCTTCTTGACCGACGCGTGCTTCACGTGAGGCACCGCGACGCCCTTGCCGAAGCCAGTGCTGCCGTTCTTCTCGCGCTTCACGAGCGCAGCGACGATTTCTTCAACCGCCGACTCTGGGATTGCACCGGCCCCCGCCAAGGCGGTCACCAGTTCCTGCAACGCCTCATCGCGACTCGTGGACTTAAGGTCCGCGATAATCGCGTCCTGAACGATGAACTCCTTCAACTTCATGGCCGGTGCGGTCCTGTCGGACCCTCTTTCTTATTAATCGTGGCGAATGGTGGCGCCGTGGTCCGTGTGTTTGCGGTTCCGCAGCACCTTCTTGTGCTCGCTGACCTGGCGTTCCAGCTTATCCACGCATTCATTGATGCAGGTGTAGCCGTCCGCGTGCTTGTGATGGCCCACAAATTCCTTTTTGTGCTCGGCGTTCACGATGATTTCGACTTCGATCATGGCTGCCTTGTCGTCTTTACCGTGATCGATAATGACTTCAATCTCCTGAATGCGGTCAAAGTACTTCACCAACTTGCCGGCCTTTTCTTCGGCGTGAGCCTTGAGGGCGGGGGTCAGATCCATATGGCGGCTCGAAACGACTACGTTCACGCTCACTCCTTTGTTCAGCCTCGATCATTGTAGCGGAGGGTGCGGCAAAGTCACACCTCGGCGGGCGACGGAAGTTTGGTTGCCGTTTGCCCGGGCGCTAATACGCCACCGCTAACGAGGATACGCAGCGCCTCTTCCACTTTCAGCGGCAATTCCACCAATTCCGATCTGGGAACAACCAGCACGTATCCACTGAATGCCGTCGGACTGCTCGGGACGAACACTGTCACCAGCTCTTCGCCACTGATCGCCTCCAACGATTTCATCCCCGGTCCGGTAATCAGACCGATCGACCAGACGCCGTTCGAGTGCGGCCGGCACGCGACTACCCGGCGATCGTCGGGCGCCGCACTTTTCTCATACAGCACGAAGTCCGTGATCTGCTTCGCGGCTGGGTAGATGGCGCGAATGATCGGGATGCGCAGCGCCAAGCCTTCGCCGAGTCGCCAGAACGTCCGGCCAATCAGATTGCCGACCAGCAGTCCGACCAGGTAAACGATCATCACCGCCAGAGCCACGCCGACGACCTGCGCCCACCACTGCCACTCGCCCCGGTCGGTCATCCACACTCGGCGGATCGCGCCCCACTGGGCTTCCTGGCCGGCCAACTGATACTGAATGTTCTGCAGCACCCAGATCAGATGCCGGCCGACGTTATCCCAGAGAAACTCCCACGCCCAGATGATCAGGTACAGCGTAATCAGCGTGGGAAGCAGCGTTTTGAGCCCGCGGACAAAGAATGTGCGCGAATGGTCCCGCGGCGTAAGGTCAGGCAAAGCGTCAGCCATGGATCAGCCCGGGCGGCCGGGCGTGCGATGGACGATAGCCGTGCGGGCGAAGAACGCAATCGAGCAAACTATTACCCTGCCAATCCGGCCCATCATCCTTCGCCTCGCACCCAGCCCGTAACGGTCTGGATGAGGAGGTAGATGTTCAGCCCACCGATGACCACCGCACTGACCCACGCCAGAATGCCAATCCACAGTGGGTTGGCGAACCGCCCCATCTTCGCCTTACTGCACGTGAATTGAACCAGCGGCACCACGGCAAATGACAGTTGAAGGGACAGAATGACTTGGCTGAAGATCAGCAGCTTGTCGACGCCGGAGTTGCCATACATCCCGGCGATGATGGCGGCCGGAACGATGGCAATGCCGCGCGTAATCAGCCGTCGAATCCATGGCCGCATCCGCAGGTGAAGGAAGCCCTCCATCACGATCTGTCCCGCCAATGTGCCCGTCAGCGTGGAGTTTTGCCCGCTGGCCAGCAAGGCGACCGCAAAGAGCGTGCTCGACAGCGTCGCCCCCAGCGTCGGAGCAAGCAGTTCGTGGGCTTTTTCGATGCTTTCGACCTGCATTCCACGGTTATGAAACGCGGCCGCCGCCAGGATCAGGATCGCGGCATTGATGAAGAACGCGAAGCCGAGCGAAACCGTCGAATCCAACGTGGCAAACTTGATCGCCCGAGCCCGGCCTTCATCCGTCCGCGCAAAGTTTCTCGTTTTGATGATTCCGCTATGCAGATACAGGTTATGCGGCATCACCGTGGCGCCCAGAATGCCGATGGCGATATAGAGCGCGCTGGAATCGACCACGATCTTCGGCGTCGGCAACAAGCCGCCCAAAATGCCCACGATGCTCGGCTGCGAGGCGGCCATCTGGTAGACGAAGCACGCACCCACCGTCAGCACCAGCGTGGCGACGAATGCTTCCAAGTAGCGGAAACCCTTAGCCTGCAACATGAGGATCACGAGCACGTCCGCGGACGTAATCACGACGCCCCAGACCAGTGGCAGGCCAAACAACAGGTTAAGCGCAATAGCCGAGCCGATCACTTCGGCCAGATCGCACGCGGCGATCGCGATCTCGCACAAGATCCAAAGCGCGAAAACGACTGGCTTTGAATACTGATCCCGACACGATTGCGCCAGATCGCGGTCCGTGACGATCCCCAATTTCAACGCCAGGTGCTGCAGCAGGATGGCGATCAGGTTCGAGATCAGGATGACCGACAACAGGGCATAGCCGAACCTGGACCCCCCGGCCAGGTCGGTCGCCCAGTTGCCGGGATCCATATACCCCACCGAGACCATCAGCCCCGGCCCGGTGTACGCGAGCCACGTACGCCAGAACTGCCCCTTGGCGGGCACATTCACCGTGCCAAGATCGCCGTCGGCGGGTGCCGTCCGCGGCGATCCAGTGCGGTAGCTCAAAAATCCGGCCGGCGGTTCCAAGGTTTCTGTGCTTTCGTTAGCGATCGTCATCGAAAAGGCATCCCCTAGTACTTTGAATATACATGATTAGCATTTTGAATGCTCAAAATCAAGTTCGATCGCATGGATTGATTTGCTTCGAGTGCTCAAAATGCGATGATGGGGCGTGAAATGCCTGCGTTAAAATCGATCGATATGGCCGAGTTAAGGTCACGTACCCTCGGGAACGAGGCGCTCTTGGCCGACCTTTTACGCCTATTCAAGACGCATTGCCCTGCCACGCTGGAACTTGCTCAAGCTGCGGTCGCCCAAGGCGATTTCGCCGCAGCCGGACAGGCACTCCATAAGCTTAAAGGGTCTGCGGCGACCATTTCCGCAACCGGCCTCGCCAAAGCGGCTGCGGCTGCTGAATCGCTGATCAGAGCTCAAGACGCCGCAACCTTAGCCCCCGCCCTGCTGCTGCTTAGGCAAGAGTTAGACGGCTGTCTTCGTCAGATCGACGAATTTTCGCGCGCTCACAGTGACCAGTCGAAGGTCAGTTCCACCCGTACATCCGGATGCAGACTGAGTTGAACCGGGCAACGATGCCCCGCCTGCTCCAACCGCGGCCGATCGGCCTCTGGGACCGATGCGGGCAGCTTTAGCGCGATGCGAATCAGTTCAACGCGTCGAACACCGGTCGTCGTCATATGCTTTTCGACCTTGCCCGCCGCCGCTCCGAGCGCAATGTCATGACGCCCCGCCACGATCGCCATCGTGGTTAGCACGCAAGTGCCCAGCGCAGTGACCAAGAGGTCCGTT
>JAQGHK010000559.1 GCA_028288875.1 Phycisphaerales bacterium
TTGAACTGCGTCGTGTTGCTGATGCGGTTGATACTGTTCAGGATCGAGTCGACCTGCAACTGGTTGGCCGAGATTTCGTCGTTGCTCAGGGCGCCGGTGTTGGCGGCCTGGTTGGTCAGCGACTGCAGATTGAGCAACAGGCTGCTGACTTCGCCAAGTGCACCTTCGGCGGTGTTGATGACGTTGTCGGCCCGCTGGGTGTTGCTGACGGCCTGGTTGATGCCCTGGATTTCCGACCGCAGCGTTTCGCTGGCGATCAGGCCCGAGGGATCGTCCTTACCGGCGTTGATCCGCAGGCCGGTCGACAATCGGTTCAAGTGCGTATTGAGGTCGTTGCTGTTCTTGCTGAAGGTCGTAATGGCGTTAAGCGACGGAATGTTCGTATTGATGCGGGACATCGTATCCTCCGTGATACACGGCTACTTTCATCGATCCGCCGGCCACTTTGGCTAGCAAATGGAACGATGAAACGGGTGCTTCGCGCTGACAAACATCCGGTCAGCAAACAAAGCGTGGACGCAGGCCGATGACTCCGCAGCGGCGCACAAGTTATAAAAAGGGAGCTTCAAAACCTCCTTGTTTTTTCCGACGAACCCGGCCATCCGTGGACGGGGTCAAGTCCGCATGGGACCTGCCCCAAAGTTCGGCATCCCGACCGCGCAAACTTGAGATACAGGACGCGCCGATGTTGCGCGACAAGGAGTGGCTGATAATAACGCCAGCGGCGACCATCCCCGGACGTGCACCCGGAATTACCGGACGCACAAAAGTGACAGCCGTTTTTTATCGCGGACTATGAAATCGGCCGTCAGTCGATCCGAACCAGCAGCCGTTGCTCGCTCGGCGGGTCGCGCTGAAGGAACGGATCGGCCCGGAGCAGAACTGTCGCATGCGACAGGCTTTCCACTTCAGCCGGCTTGCACAGCAGATAGAGCGGCCGCTGGCCGGGAAGGTCTGTCACTTGCTTGAGCGCAGGCGAGAGATACCACGAAGCTCGCTCTTCGCCGAGCTGATAGAGATAGAGCGTCTGCCCCGGTGGCACGGCGACATTCACAGCGTCGGCGAAGCGGACCACCGCCCCGCCGGCGTCTTTGGCCGGCAAAATATGCCCGTTGAAGAACATCCATCCGCCGATAGCCAAGCCAAACCAGCCTGCAATGGTGGCCACGGTCCAAGCGTTGCGGGAGCTCGTTGGCCGGCTTCGCAGCCAGCGCGTCAGGAGTTGATCGAAACCGAAGGCTGCCAGAATCAGCACCGGCGCGACGATTGGCAGCACGTAGTGAAGCACCTTGAACGCGATCAGCGACACCATCACCAGCCCGCACCCCGCCCAGCAGGCCAGCAGCAGGTTTGCCGGCCGGCGCAGCGGCTTGGATCGGCGCAGCAGCCACGCACCAACTAATGCGAACGGGAACCATGGCAACGCCGACTGCGGTAGCAGCCAGAGGTAGGCGATGATCGGGTCCTTGCGGCGCTCGTCCCCATGGCCGAGTTCGCCGGTGGTGCGATCGACGATTTCGTGCTTCCACTGGGCAAGGGCGCTCGGATATTCGTATAAAGCCGCCGCGGGCCAGGCGAGGATCGCCAGCATGCCCAGCGTGACTGCCGGCCACCAGAACGCGGCACGCAGGATCGCCGAGGCGGCCAAGCGATCTTTGTAAGCGAATCGCAGCACCGCCCAACAGACCGCCGCCGGCAGTGCGGTAAATCCGAACACGATTGGCCCTTTGAGCATGAAGCCCGCCACCGTCATGGCCCAGAAGCAGACGGCGTTCGCCCGCTTGCTGGCTTCCAGCGGGCGGCAGCGGAGCGTGCAGATCAACGTGGCATTCGCTACTCCGACGCAGAACGCCAGCGCCATGTCGGCCTCGGCAAGATTGGCACGCTGCTGGACGCCGACGCAGGTAAGCGTCATCAGTCCCGCGATAAGTCCTTGCCGGGACGTGCTTAGCCGCGCTGCGACCCAGGCCGCCGTCCACGCCAAGCCAATACCGGCCAGTGCGGAGGGCAATCTCGCCAACCATTCGCTGTGAGAGCGCGTGACTGCCAGGCTTGCCGCGATCAGCCAGCTCTGGCCGGGCGGCTTTTTCGTTCGATATTCCCCGGCAAACGGCTGCAACACCCAGCCATGGCCCGCCAGCATTTCCCGGGCGGGCTCGGCGGCGAAGACTTCGTGCTCGGTCAGCGTCCGCCGGCCGAGGAAAACCAGCAGGCACAGCACGCCGGCAACGAGTAACAACAGAGTGTGTAAGCGAGTCAGCCGGTTCACTTGGCCGGCATGATAGCGGGAGCAGGCCAATCCATCGCCTTCGCGCTTGCGGCCAGAACCACCTGTGCGGCCTCGATTTATATCGACTTATAAAAACCGCTCGGATTAGAAGCCTCCCTACCCCGCCGCTAGGGGGAATCCGGATAAAATATCCGCATCGCTCCGTGGTGTGAGCGACAAGTCCTATCGAGAGCCTCCTATGTCCAAGCGAATCGTCTTGTTCTGTTTCTTGTGTGTCCCTGCGCTCGTGCTTTACGCGGGCTGGCAGTACGCGGTGCAGCCGGATGTCGGCGCGAAGCTGAGCGTCGCGGCCGTCAATGGCGGCAACCAAGCGGCGACGGAGTTGCGCGCTTACACGGCGGCGTCGGCCGGACCGGAGATTGCGCTAGCGGCGTATATTATTATCGCCTTCTCGCTCTGCCTCGGCGGGACGACCCGTCGGGCCATCACCTGGCGCCGCCGGCCGGTCGCCGGCGTCGCGGCAGCGGCTATAGCCATGGTGGCCATCAGCGGTTGCAGTAAATACGACACGCCGGAGTTCGTGGAAGTGGATACGTCGCAAAGCGCGTTCGTCGTGCCGCTGGAAGGCGACACCGCCAACCAGGCCACGTTCCAGTCCGAGAAGTATCTGGCCGACCACAAGGTGGCGACCAAGCGCATCCAGATCGCCCACCGCTGGAACCAGACCGGCCGCATGTACGGCGACGGCGACTGGCTGCCGACGGTGCGCGTGATCAAGGTCGATCGTTCGCCCGTGACGCGGGAATGGAACGCCGACACCAACAGCGGCACGGCCAGCAAGAACCAGGCGATCTGGGTGGAATCGGCCGACAGCGTCGGCTTTTCCATGGGCTTCAGCGCGACGGCTTACATCAAGGAAGAAGACGCCGCCAAGTTCCTGTACTGGTACCCCACCGGCTCGCTCGACAAGGTCATGGACGGCGAAATCCGCGCCCGCGTGCAGCGGAACGTGTCTGAAGTCGCGGCCAAGTACCCGCTGGACACGCTACGCGCCCGCAAGCAGGAAATGGTGGACGCTGCCCGCAATGACATCGTGCAGTTCTTCAATGAACGCGGCATCACCCTCACCACGCTCGCCGCGTTCGGCGGCATGACGTATGAGAACCCGGAACTGCAGAAGTCGATCGACCAGGTCTTCATCGCCCAGCAGCAGAAGGCGGTCAACCTGGCGGCCTTCGACGCCCAGCAGAAGGCTAATGAGCGCATGACCCTTGAAGCCGAGGCCACCGCGGAAAAAGCCCGCAAAATTGCCAAGGGCGAGGCCGACAGCAAGGTGATTGCGGC
>JAQGHK010000579.1 GCA_028288875.1 Phycisphaerales bacterium
CGCATCGAAGTCATGACGCCGCGACGGAAGTCGCGGATTCTTCCCGCGGATCAGTTCGCTTCCACGCGAAGAATCCGCGACTTCCGTCGCGGCGTCCAAGATTCTCTTGTTCGACTAAGTTTCTCGCGATTGGGATTGTCGCGCTCATCGGCATCACGGGCTGTGTGCCCAAGCCGCTGCTTCGCCCGGCGTATTACGGCCCGACCGATTCGCTGCCAACGCTGGTCGACAAGCTGAATGCCCGCAATGATCGCATTACCACGCTGTGGGCCAAGGGCACCTTCTCGGCCGACCTAATCGACCCGCAGACCAAAGACCACACCGGCGGCGATGGCGATCTGAACTTGCTCTTCAGTAAGCCCGGCAAGCTGCGCCTGGCCGGCAAGGCATTCGGCACGCGGCTGTTCGATATCGGCTCGAACGACGAACAATATTGGATGGTGCTTCCGCAGCAGGACACGATGTACGTCGGCACGCACGCGGCCATCGCCAATGGCGGGGCGTCGAAGTTGCCGATCCGGCCCGACCTGCTCGTTGAAGTGCTCGGCGTTACGCCGCTGCAGACCGATCTGCTGAAAGAGCCCGCTCCGACGCTGCGATTCAATAATGATCAAGACTGTTACATGGTCACCTGGCAGGTCTTGATGCGCGACCGCTTCGCCGTGCAGAAGGAAGTCTGGTACGACCGCCAATCGCTTCAGCCGCGGCTGGTGTTGCTGTTCGACGCCAATGGCCGGGTGGTGCTGCGGGCGTATCCGTCGCAGCCGATGAAAGTCGATGGCTATGATCCGCTCCTGGAGCTGCCGACGACCTACGATCTGCTGTTCCCGGACACGGGCTCGACGTTTGTCATCCGCCTGCGTGAACTCGAACACGACCGCGACGGCGCTCCCAACGCGGCCACGTTCGCCTACCCCGGCGACCGGGCGAAAGTCTCGAAAGTAGTGAACCTTGACCGATAGCATTGCCCGTTTGAACCCGAACCGACCGCTGCTCTCGCCGTCGATCATGAACAGGACTCGCCTGATCGCGGCCTTGTGCCTCGCGCTGGCGATGTTCGCTTCAATGGCCCGGGCCGACGTGACGAGCCTGCTGCCGCGCGGGCAGGGCGAGCGCTTCTGGCTGATCCGCACGGACGAAGCCGCGGACAAGTCCACGACAAAGTCGGCGGATAAAGCTGAGGGCAAATCCTTTACGACCAGCATTCGTCGGCTGACCAATCCGGTGAAAGGCGCGTGGGGCGAAGCGTGGCGGCTGAATGGCAAGTTCATCGACGCCGCGCCGCTGGAGGATCGCATCGCGGTTCTGGCCGAGGATGGCACCTGGCAATTGGTGTGGGACGGCGGCAGCGTCGCGGGGCCATTGCCCGACAGCGGGCACGTGCTGCGGCGGATCGCTTCCGACGGCGACACGCTCTGGGCGATCGGCGCCCAGCGTGGCGAGGCCGGCAATTTACTGAAGTGGACGGAATCCGCCGGCTGGTCGGTCGTGGCCGCCTTGCCTGAAGAGGCGGATTTGCCCGACGTTTCCATGGCGATCTACGACGGCCGGCCGTGGCTGGCGTGCGGCGACGTAAAGATGTTGCGGCTGACCGCCTTCCGGCCCGAAGCCGGCGGGGCGTGGCAGGGCATGGGCAACATTACCGGCTATCAGGCGACGCACCCGTACGCCTTCGTCACCAACACAACCGCCCCCACCCTGATCCTGAAAAACGCCGCCGGCCAGTTCGACCTGATGCAGCCCGACGCCGCGAGCCATGGCCTGAAGGCGCTTCGCCCCACGGTTGGAACGCCGGCCGGGTGGACGTCATTCGGTCCATCCATTCGACTGCTGTCGATCAAGGACAATAAGGTCGAGCAGACCGTGATCGACAACCAGGGCCGAGGCAGATCTTATGGCCCCGACCCTGTTGCCGACCCGGCCTTGCCGCAGCACGAACAAAGCCTGGAATGGCTGAATGTGGCCCTGCTGCTGGGGCTGACGGTGGCGATGCTGCGGTCGCTCCGGTCGGAAGAACCGCAACCGCCGGCGCTGGCGGGCAACTGGGTCGTCGCGCCCCTCTGGCGGCGGGGGTTGGCGGCGATCATCGACGGGCTGCCACTGCTGATCGTTGCCGTCTGGGTCGTTTATCACTTCGGCGGCGCGTCCGAACCGATGCACGACCTGCCTCGGACCGCTTACCTTGCGATGACGCTGGGCCTGATTGCGTACGTCGGGCATGTGACGGTCAGCGAGGCCCTCTTCGGCACATCGCTCGGCAAGCGGCTGTTCGGCCTGACGGTGGTCGATATGGACGGCCAGCGCGTCTCGATCGAGCGGGTGCTGCTGCGGAACGTGCTGCGCATCTTCGAAGTGTCACTGTTCCTGCCGGTGCTGATGCCGCTGTTCACCCCGAATTCGCAGCGAATCGGCGATCTGGCGGCGAAAACACTGGTCGTAGCGCGGGCGAAACCGGCGGCGATTCCTGAACAGCCGACGGCGGAATGACCGGCTGCGCCAACTCGCGCAGCAGCGTCCGATACCCTGTTTCAGACCTAGAAACTGATCGGAGCCTGCCGCGAACTGGCAATTCGTTTGCGGTGGCGAGCGCGGGTCGATTAAGATCACCGGACCTATTTGGCAGGAGCGGCGGATGGAGCGGCGGACGGTACGGAGCAGTCGTTCAACTTCGTTCACCATCGCCCTTTACGCCAATGCGGCGGCACTGGGCCTGATCGGACTGGCGCTGCTGTCAAAGAACAACGGGCCGGCGTTTCTGCCGGCGGCCATGGCACAGCAGGTGCCCCAGCCGATCGCCGGCGGGGCGGGGTTGTTCCTGATGCCCGGCCAGTTATCGGCCAACGGGTGGGGTTGCTACGTGATGGACGTCGACCGACAGACGATCATGGCGTACCAGTACCTGCCCGGCGAGCGGAAGCTGAATCTGATGGCCGCCCGCGACTTTACGTACGACCGCCGGCTGAGGAATTTCAATACGTTCCCCGAGCCCGGCGAAATCAAAAAACTGACCGACGCCGACGAAGGCAAGCAGGACAAGACCAAGGCCGGGCAGTAAAATAAGTTAAGAAGCCCGCCAGCGTTCGCGGAGGACGCCGGCAGGCACGATTGAAAGAGGAGTTGATCTCATGATGGCGAAGATGTTTTACACGCTGGACGAAACCAAGGCCGCCCTTGGCAAAGACGACGACGCCATCAAGCGCCTGACCTCCGATGGCCGGCTGCGCGAGTTCCGCGACGGCCCCCGTCTGATGTATAAGGCCGACCAGGTCGACACCCTCAAGAACGAACTCGAAAACGGCGCCGACGAAATTCCGCTCGGCCCGAGCGACACCGGCGCGCCCATCGGCCTGGTCGACAGCCGCAGCGGCAGCAGCCCGGTTGTCAGCCTGGGCGACAGCAGCAGCGGCATGTCGCCCGGCGCGATGAAGGAAGATACCGCGATGGCGGCCGACCTGGGCCTCAGCGGCTCGATCGGCCTGAGCCAGTCCATCGGCCTCGCCAGCAGCCAAGCGGGCAGCATGGCCGGTGGAAGCCTGGCCGGCAGCATGGGCGGCATCCCCTCGCCCGTCGGCCCGCGCGGCGGCAGCGGCTTGAGCGGCCTGAGCGGCAGCGGCTCGGGCAGCAAGGGCGGCATCAACATTCTGGACGACGACAGCGCCGACCCCGCCGCCCAGACGGCCATCACGCCGTCGAGCGACCTCGGCGCCGATGCCATGGGCAGCGGCTCGGGTCTGCTCGACCTGACTCGTGAATCCGACAACACCAGCCTCGGCGCAGTGCTCGACGAAATCCCCGGCGGCAGCCTGGCGGGCGGAAGCCTGGCCGGCAGCATGGGCGGCTCGCTCGCGGGCAGCTTTGCCGGCGGAAGCCTGGCCGGCGGTGCGCTGGTCGGCACGCGTGGCGCGGAAACCATGGGCGCGACGGTCAGCAGCAGCGGCCCGCTGCCCAC